>JAEEKN010000140.1 GCA_016282435.1 Lachnospiraceae bacterium
ACACGTTTCAATATTTTTACAATCATCAACCTTCATATAATTCTATCATATTTTGGGCAATGATTCCATTCTTTTCTGTGCTAAAGGCAAACAAAAAAGCTCCGGATATTTATCCAGAGCCTTTATTCATGCGGAGTAAGGGACTTGAACCCTCACATCTGTGCGATACATGATCCTTAGTCATGCCTGTCTGCCAATTCCAGCAACTCCGCATCTGTTATCTGCTACTGAGTTTCCTCAGCACGCTTGATTATAATATCACCCCGTAGAGGAATTGTCAACTACTTTTTTAAATTTTTTATTTTTTTGCTGTTTTGACCTCTGAATTCCCGTTTTCTATCGTCTCCAATCCGCTGAATATCTCCTTGCGCCCTTTGGCCATGATAAAGAATACTGCGGCCGGGATCAAAAGTATACTGATGAGTTGGGATGTTGAAAGGAATCCCACGCTTCCTCTTATAGAATCTCCTCGAAGCATCTCGAGGAAGGTTCTGGCTATAAGGTAGTATGTGAGATATATCCCTAAGAGCCTGCCCTGTTTCAGCTTTCTGCTGCCTTTCGGACGATCGGCACTCTTTATGAGAACTGTAAGAAGCACACCGAAACATATAAAATTGAGGAATGCCTCCAGCAGCTGAACCGGAAAACGGGGAACAGAACTCAGCTCATAATTAAACCCGTTGTCCGGGAAATGAACGGCAAGAGGTCCGTGATACTCCATTCCGTAGCAGCATCCGGCCAGGAAGCATCCTATTCTTCCGAATCCGTGAGCCAGCGGAAGAAGCGGTGCATAAAGGTCCGTAATATCCCAGATATTCACCTTGAAATGCACACAGTACCTAAGCACTCCCAGGCAGAACCCTATAAGTCCGCCGTAAAAGACCATACCGCCAAACATATAATCAAGGCCGCCGGTAAAATCCGCTTTCATATTACTTATAAAATCATCCCAGTGTTTTATTATGGAAGGAATCTTTGTAAAGAAATAAAAAGCCTTGGCTCCTATAAACAGTCCGATAGCCCCGTAAACGGCCGCTGTCAGAATATCATCTTTTTTCATGCCATATTTATGTCCCAGCTTCACAGCTATGACTATGGCTATGATAAATCCTATCAAAAACATGGGACCGTACAGAGGAAGTTCCATGATCCCTATATTAATGGATGGTAGCATCTAAAGTCTCCTCCTAAAAAAAGGACTTCGGACAATCCCGAAGCCCTTAAAATATTACTTTTCAATAATCAAAACGAAAAATCAGATGATCAATCATCAAAGTCCCAGTCAGCATTCTCGATTGCATTCTTAATCTCGTTACCTGCCTTCTCAACATCGCTCTTAGCCTGGCAAGCTGTACCAACACATCCTGCACATCCGTAGTTGCTGCTTGCACCACCCTGGCTGGCCTTGATACCACAGAATGCACAACCTGCGATGAAGATAACTGAGAAGATAGCACCGATAAGACCGGTAACAAATCCTGACTGTCCCTTAACATCACCTGACTTCTTAGCATTAGTACCCATAACGATACCGAGAATACCAAGGACAAGTCCTACACCGCCGCCGTATACACCGAAGAGGATACCGCCGAGGATACCGATAACAATACTACAAATACCGCATGCTAAAGCTACTCCACTGTTATTCATTTTTATCCCTCCAAAAAATAAAAATTGATTGTTACTTGAAAATTTTATACCATATTTGGTTTTTTTTGTCAATAAAAATATTAAATTCCTATAAACTTTATTAAAATTAATAAAAAAAGCATTCCGTTCCACTCAACAGAATGCTCTCAAAATGCGGATAACAGGACTTGAACCTGCATGTCCTTGCGAACATATGGACCTGAACCATACGCGTCTGCCAATTCCGCCATATCCGCATATGTGTCTTTTCACGACACCGTATGAGATTCTAACACAGAATCTCAATAAAATCAAGCACTTTTTTTAAAAAGCCTCCAAAACATGTTTGGAGGCTCATTTCTGCTTACTTTCTGTCGGTATAAATATCGTATCCGTTCGAATTGTTATTGCTGTAATAGTTGTTATAACCGTTCTGCCTGTTCCAATTGTTCTGTGATTCCCAATTGTTATATCTCTGTCCGAAATCCTGAGGCATGATGATCGCTGCTACGAAGTAAAGAAGCAGTCC
Source organism: Lachnospiraceae bacterium (assembly GCA_016282435.1). GTDB lineage: Bacteria > Bacillota > Clostridia > Lachnospirales > Lachnospiraceae > RUG11977. The sequence goes on from JAEEKN010000140.1 coordinate 2,159, forward strand.
CGAACCGAAGCAGCATATAGCCAGTGCCCAGATGATCCTTACAAGAGTGGAATCGATATGCAGGTATTCAGCAATGCCGCCGCATACTCCACAGATTTTCCTATCACGATTGCTTTTTGTCAATTTTGTTCCCATAGTGTTTTCCTCCCTGGTTTCTTATTTAATGTTTTATTTGTCATACCCTTTCGTGTTTTGGTATGTTTTCTTTGTTTATGACAATAATATACCACGGTATTAATCCGGTATAAAGGATCATAACAGCGAAATAATATATCTATTTTCCCTTTTAACGGCAAAATAGAACTCTTTGCTTTGACATATCACGAAAATTGTTGTAAAATTACATAAAGAAATCAAGTTTACCGGAGGCGTAAAGTGAGACTTAATATACAGATAACATTAAATCCGGAATTCGTATTATCAAGGCAATACGCAGAGATACTTCCCGCTGCGGATATTCTGGCACACATAAAAGACATGGGGCTTTCATACCTTGAAGTTGAAAACGAAAGCCTGACCGGATTGTCGCTCAAAATAGAAGCCGAAAACTGTAAAGATATCGCGGATTCACTGCTGAATATCTTCACAGATACCACAGGGCTTTCAAAAGACAGGTTCAACATATCAAATGACAATCCTTCATATATGATATACTGTGACGGCATAGTATCGGCCAGGATCGAAGAAACCGGAGCAAATACACCTGCCGTTTATGAATCATACAACAAAATATCAGAGAAAGTTGGCTGGACTGAATTTAAAGAACTCTGCAGGGAAATACTCATGGTATCCCCTCAGATAAAAAGAAATGCCATATTCAAAAGCTTCCTGTTCCAGAACTTCCTGATATCCGTCAACGACGGTTGCGGATTGTCCACGGCACTGGATGATTTTGCACAGCTGATCTCCGATCTGGAGCTGTTTAAGTTCAACGAAAAACAGCCTGTAGTCGAGATGCGCCTGTCATCCAAGTCGGAACCCGACTCCATGACCATACCCGAGTGCCTGGAGGCCCTGTATAACGACGACGAATCCAACAAACTGGTATGCCTCGATATCAGCGAGTACCTCGAAAAATCGAAACACAACGAGCTCAAAACATTCCTCGCAAAGCTTGTAGCTCTCGAAGAATCCTATATCTTTTTCTTCAGGATCCCGTTCCTCGAGCCCGACGCATTCAACACTATCAGGAAAGTTCTGGCGGATATCCTGTATATACGTGCCATATCCGTTCAGCCCTTCAACAACAACGAACTCAAGGAATGTGCGCTGCGTGCCATAAAAGAAGCCGGTTTTACCGCAGAAGATATAGTATGGGACGTATTCTTCTCGCGTATATGTGAAGAGAAGAGCGACGGGCGCTTTTACGGCATCCAGTCCGTTATGAAGGTAGTATACGAGATGTTATGGCTCAAAGCCAAATCAGAAGCCATCAAGGAGGAAAGTGGTATAAAAACCAATGCTGCTTCCGCAAAGCAGGGTGAAAAAGCGGTAAATCCCAAATTTATAGAGCAAAAGGACATAGTAGAACTCTCTCCTACCTTCAACAAAGAAACCCATGATGGTTTTGACGCTCTCGCAGAACTGATAGGTATGGAAAAAATAGCCGAGAGGATAAAAGAGATCGTTGCCCAGGTAAAGCTTGCCATAGAAAACAAGACCATGGAAAGACCCTGCCTGCATATGAGATTTGTCGGAGCTCCCGGTACCGGTAAAACCACCGTAGCCAGAATTTTGGG
>JAEEKN010000141.1 GCA_016282435.1 Lachnospiraceae bacterium
GACCTTCATAATGCTGTTTACAGCCATCATGGTTTCAAAGGACAGAGCAGGATCGTTCCTTACGAGGCTCTACGCATCCCCCATGAAGAGCAGGAATTTTGCCGGCGGCTATCTTCTGCCCATGATGATCATCGCTTTTGTTCAGGCCGTAGTAAACCTCGGTGTAGCACTGATCATAGCTCTTGTCACCGGGTATGAACTGAATATCGAAGGACTCCTCGTGACATCGATAGCCGTTCTTCCTTCGGCTCTCATGTTCACAGCCATAGGATTTCTGTTCGGTACCTTATTTAATGACAAAGCAGCTCCTCCTCTCTGCTCAGTCATCATTTCCCTCGGTTCCATTATCGGAGGCATATGGTTTGATGTAGAAAGCGCAGGAGGATTTATAGAGAGTTTGAGCAGATGTCTTCCTTTCTTCTACTGTACCAAAGCTGCAAGATCTGCTATCAATATGGATTTCGGAGTCGAAACTTTCGTAATCCCTTTTATAGTAGTCATCGGTTCAGCAGTACTCCTTACAGCACTTTCGTGTTTTGTATTCGGAAAGAAGATGAGGGCTGACCTGTCTTAAATTCACAATTGAAATAATCATTGATATTTGCTATACTCGGATTATAACCACATTGAAGGGGTTCTGTTATGAAAATAAAGGCCGAGATAGATGAAAAATATAATGATATAGAACTGCATGTCTGTAACGACGTGCTCAATTCCGAAGTAAAGGAAATACTCGGAGAACTTCATGAGACATTTGACAGAGCTATAGCGGGAGTCGATGAACGCGGGAACCGTGTCATGATATCCCGCAGCGATGTCATATCGGTGTTTGCCGAAGGCCAGAAGGTCATGGTCCTGGATACACGCGGTACGTATACGGTGCAGAAAAAACTGTATGAGCTCGAAAGTGAGCTGGGTGACACTTATTTTGCCAGGATATCAAAATCCGAGATTGTAAATGTGAGGAAGATAAAGAATCTGGATATGAGCATAACCGGCACCATAAAGATCACGATGAAGACCGGATACGAGACTTTTGTGTCGAGGAGAAATGTCGCGAAGATCAAGGAAAAACTGTTAAAGGAAAGGAAGGTTGAGCAGGGATGAAAGAATGTTTTAAACGCGGAATGATAAGCTTTGCGATATCTTCTTTTTCAGGCGTCCTGGTGAATCTCATCATAGATTCCATAGCAAACGCATCCGGTAATACAGGATTTATTTCCATGACTCCCGATTTTGTCGCCATGTTCCCCACGACCGCACTGGCTGCATATGTAAATGCTCTGTTATACGGCGTGATAGGGTTCACCTTCGCATTTATGACGTTTATCTATGATGTTGAAAGACTGGGATTTTTGTTCCAGAGCATCATATATTTTATCGTAACTTCTGCGGTGTGCATCGGGATCACCACTCTTCTGTGGCAGCTCCACAAGCATCCCGCAGGTCTCATCTGTACCCTGGCCGGGTATGCCGCAACACATGTTATCATGTTTGTTACGGCATACAGGAACCTGAAGAAGGATATAAATGAAATAAATGAATACTGTTGATCAGATGTTTTCTGCCCTTAGCGCATCTATGGTGTTATCCCGTTTTATCTTGCCTGAAGCATAGAGCATGGTGATAAATACCACTATGAACACAGCGACAACCGCTATTACCACACTGTACCACGGAATACCGAATGTTACGGAAAAAGCACGGTTCGTGATCTTGTACAGGACAAACGTTATCGGGATCGACAGAGGCAGTCCTATCAGCAGGCTTTTTGCTCCGTATATCAGGCATTCGATGTTAAGTATTTTGGTAACGCCTTTGTTGGAAAGGCCCATGGATTTTAACATTCCGAATTCCCTGCGGCGCAGATGCACATTCGTAGATATGGTGTTAAATACATTGGCTATAGCTACCAGGGATATCAGAAGTATAAAACCGTAGGAGAATACATTTACGATTTTGCCTATCATTCTCCTTCCGACATTGGCCGAATCCACGTTGTAAAGTCCGCCCGTATCCATTTTGTTGTCCAGGAGAAGTTTATTTATCGCTTCTTCGGAACTTGAAGAATTATTGCTGTAAATATAATATTCCGGAGACATCATGGTCTGTACGATCTCATCCGGCATGGCACTAAAGGGAAGAAGTATGGTCGCATCATCTGAGAGAGCATAGTCTTCGTTATATGTAACACCTATGATATTCAGGTCATATGTATAAGTGAGGTCCTTGCGGTTTACGAAAGTACATTTGTCTATGAGCGCCAGTTCTTCTTCATTCAGGGGAAGTACCTCCTCTTTCGGAGTTCCGTTTTCTACAGAGTCTTCATCAAGTTCCGTCTCATATACGTACTTATCGCCTAAGTCAAGGTCCTTTGTATCCTTGCCCATGCTTTCAAGGTACTTCTTAAATGCTTCAAATACAGCTTCTTCTACAATGTAGTATCGTCTTTCACTGCTCATCATGTCATAAAAATCCATCTGCAGTTCTTCAGGAACGTATACCACATACACTTCACCGTCCTTGTCCGTCATCTGGTCCACAGGTGCGACAGTCGGATCGGCGTAATCATTACACCATTCCAGTTTGAGCTTTTTGGGAATCCGGTCTTCTTCTATAAATGTATATGTGGATTTTTTTCGATTACCATCCTCGTCAAAGGTATAAACGGTTCCCTTGTTGTATACAACGGCATTTAGTACTCCTTTAGACGATTCGGGCAGAGTGATCCCCTCGGATTTTACGAGGTCGTAAAAACTTTCATCATCGATAAAATATACACTGCCGGAATTCTCATACATGGGCTCGGTGAATTCGAAAGTTTCTTCAGCTTCTTCGTCTACAGCCTGGGACTGATATACTTTTGATACTTCGTCCGGGTCTGTTTCGGGATCCACGTCTATCTCTTGTACTACGGTGTTCTGCTTGTAACCTCCGGCAAGTGTCTCCTCGTCAGGAGCATAGATCCAATAATCATACAGATTGTTGGATGCGATAACATTTGTTACATCTTTTGCGGACAGCAGCATCTCCTTTACTTCCCTGAAATCCTTTTTTTGATTTTCAGTATTTTCATCAGGTTCATCTACTGTTTCATCTGCTGTTTCATCTGCTGCCGATTCGGCTTCCCCCAAAGCCATGTTTGCCATATAGGGTTCGTTCTCGTAATTATAATATATGAGATCCATAGTACCTGTATATAGCTCTGTATCTGTCGCACTATTTAAGTACGAGCAGAAGGAGGAAGCCGCAATAAAAAGAATAATGCTCACAGATAAAGAGACCACGGTGGAGCGGTATCTCTTCTTATTGCGGCTGTAGTTTTTGGAGGCGAGCATTCCTTCGGCTCCGAAAAAGTGGGTAAGTATTCTGGATTTTCTGAGTTTCTTCGAGTTCCTGATATCCGGATTCTGCCTTACAAGATCTATGGGCGAGAATGAAGAAGCCCTCAGTGCCGGTATTGCTGCGGAAAGAACAACAGCCACTATGACTATAATAACTGCGAGGATGATCAGCGGAACATTTATCACCAGCTTTATCTTCACGTCATCTGCCGAATATCCGCTAAAATATCCTATAAATGCCGTAAAACCTTCCTGAAGCAAGAACAGGGTAACACCTATTCCAAGGCATCCCAAAAGTATCCCCAAAGGTACGGAGATGATACAGTCATAAAAAGCCTCATAGAAAACTGTTTTTCTGATCTGTTTCTTTGTGGCGCCTATAGATTTTAATATTCCTATCTGCTTGGTTCTCTCATTTATCGATATCGAGAACGAATTGTAGACGAGGGAGATACTGCCGAACAGTATCAGGAATATGAGAACAGTGACAAATCCGGTGAGGAAGAAGGTGACTGATCTCGTGTTTACTCCTCCGTACATAGCCACAAGTTCTCTGTTCTTTAAAATACCCATCCCGGGATGGCTCTTTTCAAAGTCATTATGAAAAGTATTGTATATTCCGGCATCCTTCAGACGGAAGAACACATTGTATGACGGTATCTCGGAACCTTCGAATGTACGGGCCGTAAATGCCGAATCCTTTACTATAGCGGTATATCCGGGACACATATATTCTTCTATGGTATAAGGAAGGCGTTCCATAATACCGCAGACTGTATAAGTCCTTGTGAGTACCTCGAATCCGTCATCTTCTGTCAGAAGTCTTTCACCGGTCTGAAGTCCGGCTGTCTCAGGTATGATCCCGTTCTGAATGGGTATTTTGCTGTCATACTCCAGGAAATAATCCGATTCCGTTTTAAGTGACGGATCGTAATAACGTTCGCTGATATTTAGCGTTATGGTATCCCCGACATTGAGGATTACATTTCCGTTAGTGGCGAGGTGTGCGGGGATGAGTATCTGGTTTTCATTCTCCGGAAAATGTCCTTCCACAATCTTTACAGGCATGAAATCCCTGATATCTTCTGATGCTTCTTTTATCAGAAGATAGGGTTTTGTACTGTTCTGGCTGCCTATCTCGGCCCATCCCAACGTGTTAAAACCGGCATAGGCTTCCAGCTCATCTTTACTGATAAGCTCGTATGCGGTCTCCATGGTCATATTGACAGCATAACCGTGATGGTTACCTGTTGTGCTTTTCAGGATATTCCGTACGTATTCCACGCCGCTGAAGGCACCTTCTATGACTGCAGCCACCAGAGCTACGGACAGTATGATGCCTATGATCGTCATGGTGGTACGGAGACGGTTATTTTTCAGATTCCTTTTTACGTAGGTTTTAAATATATTCATAACAGATCCTTTTACTTGATATTTCTAATGCGTTCGTCTCTTACGATTTTCCCGTCTTCTATGGCTATGATACGGTCGGCCTGAAGAGCTATCGATTCATCATGTGTTATCACTATCAAAGTCTGGTTAAATCTGGTGTTGGAGTATTTTAAGAGATTTACTATCTCCTGACTGTTTTTGGAATCGAGGTTTCCTGTAGGTTCGTCTGCCAGAACCACAGCCGGGGCGTTCATGAGGGCCCTTCCGATGGAAACTCTCTGCTGCTGGCCTCCGGAGAGCTGGTTCGGCAGATTCTCCTTGCGCTCGTTAAGCTTCAGGATATCGAGCAGTTCCTCGAGCCTCTCCTGGTTCACCTTCCTGCCGTCCATCAGAACCGGAAGTGTAATATTCTCCACGACATTCAGGACCGGTATCAGGTTGTAGAACTGGTAGATCAGGCCCACATATCTGCGTCTGAAAATGGCCAGGTTCTCTTCGTCCTGTGCATATATATCCTGTCCGTCCATATATACTTTTCCGGATGTCGGCCTGTCCACTCCGCCCAATGTATGAAGAAGTGTGGATTTACCCGAACCCGAAGGTCCGATGATAGCCAGAAACTCACCCTTCTCCACGCTGAACGACACGTCGTCGAGTGCCTTTACCAGAGTGCTTCCGGAACCGTATTCCTTTGTGAGATGTTCGCATTTTAAGATTTCCATTGTGTTGTCCTCATATATATGTATTTTGATCACTTTTCCAGAATATGTTTTTATTCTAACCCCGTCAAGTGACTTGACGGTGACAGATTTGAATGTTTTTAAAATAAATTTAGGTGCCCGGTATATCCGGACACCCGATATGCAGAAAACATCTGATTTCAAAATGTAAACGGATTTTTTGTCTAAATCGCCTTTAAAAAACGAGATTAAGACAAAAAATAATCAAAGGTCGTCGCAAAGATGTTTACATTACACTCTATTTATACATCAATATTGCAGCGGCAACGGCAGCGTTCAGTGACTCTATCTCTCCTGCCATCGGGATGAATACGCGCTTCGAAGCAGTATTTACCGCCTCTTCGCTTAAGCCGTTTCCTTCGTTCCCGATCAGGATACCGTAGTTTTTTTCAAAGTCGAGCTCTTTATATGACACCCCACCGTGAAGATATGCGGCGTATATGGTAACGTCCTGTTTCTTTATCTCATCGAGGGTCCCTGTGAAGTCCTCGCAGTATAAAAACGGCATACGGAATATGGAACCCATGGAAGAACGTACTACCTTGGGACTGAAAATGTCAGTACAGCCACTGCTCATGACTATACCCGTCATGCCGGCGGCTTCCGCAGTTCTCAGCATGGTACCGAGGTTCCCGGGGTCCTGGATATTTTCGAGAAGAAGGAGTTTTGCGGCTTCGTTTTTTCCTCCTGCCATCATCAGTTCCAAAGTATATACAGGCTTTCTCACTACCGCCAGGATCCCCTGTGTATTTACCGTATCGCTCACCGAAGCAAATACACTGTCCTTTACTGTGTACACGGGTACATTTTGGGGGATATCGACTTCGGATAAGTCATAGTTCTCGCTCACGAAAATACTGTCGAAGTACTCCGGTGCGGTTTTTGCGGTATCCCTTATCAGCCTGCTTCCTTCTATAACAAATACTCCCTGCTCATCCCTCGCCTTTTTTGACTTTAGTAGTGCAGAAATATTTTTCAGTTTTTCATTTTTTGTACTAGAAATAATGTCCATATCTTTCCTTATCCCGCCTCTTTATTCGTCGTCATCGGTATCTGTCAGAAGTTCCTCACCGAATTCATCTCCTGTTTCCAGCATTTCTACGCTTCTCAGCTTCCTGTTTATCGCCCTCGTTCTGCGTCCCACGAGATTATCCAGTTCTTCTCCGGCTTTTGTGATCTTATCCTGAGCGGCCTTCAGGGACTTTTCAAACTTCATGAATTCGCCCTTTGTCTCGCCGAGTATCTTCCAGACTTCACTGCTCCTCTTCTGTATGGCGAGGGTCCTGAATCCCATCTGGAGTGAATTCAGCATAGCCGCCATAGTGGAAGGTCCCGCCACGGTGATACTGTATTCCTGCTGAAGGATACCGGTCAGACCGCTGTTGACCACTTCGGCATACAGGCCTTCAAAGGGCAGGAACATGATTCCGAAGTTCGTGGTATAAGGGGGCTCGACATACTTCTGCCTGATATCCCCCGCACATTTTTTAATAACGATCTCAAGCTGTTTTTTTGCTTCCGCGATGCGTGTTCCGTCACCCGATTCGTACGCATCCTGTAGTATGCTGAATGTATCTCCCGGGAATTTGGAGTCTATCGGAAGATATACCGTACCGTTGCCGTCGGTTCCGGGAAGTTTTATGGCATACTCTACATGGTTCGTGCTTCCGGGAATGGTAGCCACTTCGCGGTCGTACTGTTCGGGAGCGAGTATTTCATCCAGTATCATGCCCAGCTGTATCTCTCCCATTATGCCGCGGGTCTTGACATTAGAGAGGATTTTTTTGAGGTCTCCTACACCGGATGCTACCGTCTGCATCTCTCCCAGGCCTTTATATACCTGCTCGAGCTGTTCACTGACCAGCTTAAACGACTCACGAAGATTGTTTTCCAGTTTGTCGCTCACCATGGACTGGATGGTGTCGAGCTTTTTCTGGTTTGCTTCGGAGAGGTTGTTCAGGTGCTCGCTAACCGTGCGTTTTATGGCTTCAAGTCTCTCGTTGTTTGAGGATTCCAAGGTTTTTAAGCGGTTCTCGAGGGTCAGGAGCTGGTCGTTTACCTTTTTACCTATATCCGTCTGATTCTCAGATATCTGCTGTCCCATGGTGGAGAAGTTCCGGGCCATGGTGTCGGACATGTTTTTCATGGTATCCGTTACGGATTTTAACATCATGGTGAGTGTGTCCTGCAATCCCTTGTCCACTATCTGCCTGATGGCTTCGAGACTGTCCCTCATATCGGTCTTGATCTGAGTGAGCTGCTCCGACTGAGCTCCGCCCATGGCTTTCTGCAAATCAGTGATATTGTCGCTCATTAAACGGTTTGCTGTAGCTATGCTGTTTGATACTTCTTCCCTCAGTTCACGCTGGGATGCGCTTAAACCGTCTTTTACTGATGATACAAGGCTATCGGGATCAACGGTTTTGTTCCCCGTAAACAGTTTTATAAGTACCACCACCAAAAGCAGCAGATTGACTATAACCAGAATGTCGGTAACGCTCATAATCCGGCCTCCTCCAAAAAAAGCCGGTGCAAAACACCGGCCTTGTATGATATTTAATTACAGACGTTTTTTAAGTTCTGTGGAAAGTTCTTCGTATCCGGGCTTTCCAAGAAGAGCGAACATGTTCTTCTTGTAGCTCTCAACGCCGGGCTGGTTGAAAGGATTTACTCCTAAAATGTAACCGCTCACGCCGCATGCAAATTCGAAGAAGTAGAAGAGCTGTCCGAGTGAGTACTCGGTTCTGTCGGGAATGTATACTTTAAGCTGAGGTACTCCGCCGTCGGTATGTGCCAGCTGTGTTCCCTTCATAGCGCTCTTGTTTACGAAATCTACGGTCTTGCCTGCCAGGTAGTTTAGTCCGTCCAGATCCACATCTTCCTTCTCGATCACGATATCTGTGTCTGCGCCGTCAAGCTCCATAACTGTCTCGTACAGTGTTCTCTGACCGTCCTGGATAAACTGTCCCATGGAGTGAAGGTCTGTGGTAAGGTCTACTGCTGCGGGGAAGATACCCTTCTGATCCTTGCCCTCGCTCTCACCGTAGAGCTGCTTCCACCATTCTGCTACGAAGTGAAGTGCGGGCTCATAGTTTGCGAGTACTTCTATGGATTTACCCTTGCGGAGAAGGATGTTACGTGTAGCTGCATACTGGAGTGCGGGGTTCTTTGAGTACTCTGCCTCAAGACAGATCTTTCTCATCTCTTTTGCACCCTTCATCAGTGCGTCAAGGTCTGCACCGCTGACTGCTATTGGAAGAAGTCCTACTGCTGTAAGTACAGAGAATCTTCCGCCGATATCATCCGGTACTACGAACTCCTCGTAACCCTCTTCGTCAGCTACTTTCTTTAATGCACCCTTTGCCTTGTCAGTAGTAGCGTATATTCTCTTGTTTGCTTCTTCTTTGCCGTACTTGTCGATCAGCATCTTCTTGAAGATTCTGAATGCTATGGCGGGCTCTGTGGTGGTACCTGACTTGCTGATCATGTTGATCGAGAAGTCCCTGTCACCGATCACGTCTTTTAAGTGAGCCATGTACTGTGTACTGATACTGTTTCCAACATAATAAATCTCGGGAGTCTTTCTCTCCTTCTTTGACAGATTGTTGTAGAAGCTGTGGCGAAGGAACTCGATAGCTGCACGTGCACCTAAGTACGATCCGCCTATACCGATAACAAGAAGTACATCGGAATCTGACTTTATCTTCTCTGCTGCCTCTTTGATACGTGCAAATTCTTTCTTGTTGTACTTTACGGGAAGGTCGATCCATCCCAGGAAATCATTGCCTGCACCGGTCTTGTTTACCAGTTCTTCTTTTGCGGAAAGAGCTATTCTTTCCATGTTAGCAAGTTCAGCTTCGCTCACAAATACTTTTGCGGCTGAATTGTCAAAAGTAACTTTTTTCATCTCAAAGTGCCTCCAAAATTTATTTTGTTATTTTACCATTTCCAAAATCTTCTCTTTGGGCTGTACACCTACGCTCTTGTTTGCAACTTCGCCGTTCTTCAGTACGACAAGCATGGGAATGCTCATAACGCCAAAGCTGGCTGCAAGGTCTTCTTCATCATCCACGTTAACTTTTCCTACGATGATATCGGGATTCTCCTCTGCTATCTGGTCTACGATGGGGGATACCATCTTGCAGGGTCCGCACCAGTCTGCGTAAAAATCGATAAGCACGGGCTTGTCGCTGTTTTTAACCTCATCAAAATTTTCACTTGTAATCTTTAATACTGCCATAAATTATACCTTCCTTTCTAGTTTGGGCAAGGTCACCTTGAAAACATCTTCTGCGTTTTCCCGGTAACAAAACAACACTGCTGCACATCTTTGTTTTGTTACATTTTTATCCATAAAGCAGTGTTTTGTCAAGTTAAAATTTTAGAAACATTTATTGTGATAATTGATAACCGGGATAATTAAACTCTCAGCTCTCGCTCATCTTCACAAGTTTTGCCGCCTGGTCCGCTGCGGTGAGGCTGTCTATCAGCTGGTCCAGATTACCGTTCATGACGTCGTCCAGTGTATACAGGGTAAGCTTTATCCTGTGATCGGTACAGCGGCTCTGTGGGAAGTTGTATGTCCTGATCTTCTCCGAACGGTCTCCGGTACCTACCTGGCTTCTCTTCGCTTCGGCCTCTGCGTCATGCGCCTTCTCGAGTTCCAGTTCATAGAGCTTCGCTCTCAGTACTCTCAAAGCCTTGTCCCTGTTCTTTAACTGTGATTTTTCATCCTGACATGAAATAACTATGCCTGTAGGGATATGGGTAAGTCTTACTGCGGAGTCCGTGGTATTGACACACTGTCCGCCGTTTCCGGATGCTCTGAATACATCGAACTTGCAGTCATTTAAGTCAAGGTTTACTTCTACTTCCTCAGCTTCGGGCATGATGGCTACCGTAGCAGTGGAAGTATGAATCCTTCCTCCGGATTCCGTAACAGGTATACGCTGCACGCGGTGTACACCGCTCTCGTACTTTAACCTCGAGTATGCACCCCGACCGTTTACCATGAAGATTACTTCCTTGAATCCGCCGATACCGCTTTCGTTTACACTCACAAGTTCTATCTTCCAGTGCTGTGAATCGGCGTATTTGCTGTACATCCTGTACAATTCTGCCGCAAACAATGCTGCTTCGTCTCCGCCCGCGCCTCCGCGGATCTCGACTACTACATTCTTCTCGTCATTGGGGTCTTTGGGAAGGAGAAGAATCTTCAGTTCGTTCTCTATCTCAGGTACCCTTTGTCTCGCGGATGAGAGTTCTTCTTTTATCATCTCTCTCATGTCCGGGTCATTTTCGGCATC
>JAEEKN010000142.1 GCA_016282435.1 Lachnospiraceae bacterium
AGGATATACGTACTCGATAGGATCCTCGATGGTCATGATGTGACGTGCTTCGGTGTTATTGATGTAATCTACGATGGAAGCAAGAGTAGTAGACTTACCGCTACCGGTAGGACCTGTAACAAGGATCAGTCCTCTGGGTGTTCTGGCAAGATCGTGAACCGCACGGGGAAGTCCGAGTTCCTCGAATGTGGGGATCTTGTTGTTGAAAAGACGGATGCTGGCTGCCAGGTTGTTTCTCTGATGGTAAATGTTCGCACGGATACGGTTACCGCCGGGAAGCATAACGCCGACATCAAGGTCCTTTCCACCATTAACGTACTTACGCTGCTGTTCATCAAGAATGGAAAAGATCATCTCTCTGGATTCATCTGCCGTAGGAACGTCATCAAGTATCATAAGAGTACCAAACCTACGGATAGCAAGGTTAGTACCAACGGTGATATGAATGTCGGAACATTCATTCTCTCTGGCATACTGTACCAGCTGTTCAAAAGTCATTGCCATTTTTTAAAACCCTCCTGCATTTATTTTGCAAAAATACCTCAAAATACCCTATTTACTGGATATAACTTTTGCCGGTATGAGATTAAAACATACCCGCAAAAGGTGACTTCATATATTATAACATAAAATTCAGAAAATTTAAACTATTTTTTAGATTTTTTTTTACATACATTTTTATTTGTATTTTCAGAATATTTGGTGTATACTATAAATTGTAGTATTATGCATTTTCGATTAAGACCTTCCTTTGATTGGGAAGTGGCTGCAAAGCAGCCGGATGATGTGACATTGACTATCAGTTTGAGAGGGAAAACAACGTGAACTTTGATTTTACATATGATTTAAATTATGACAGGGGAGAACACAGGGCGAAGATATTCAGGGTAATACTGAAAATTTTACTCTGGCTCATAGTTTTGGCAGGTGCGGTATTTGCCGGATGGGCGGTTACCAGATTCTGTGTCGAGAAGACAAACATGGTTGGCAAGTCCATGGAAGGTACACTGAGCGACGGCGACAAGATACTGATCAACCTGCTCAGCTACAAAAGTGATAACCCCGAGAGATTTGATGTCATAGTGTTTGAGAAGAACGGTAAGGAACACAGCTATTACGGTATCAGGCGTGTGATAGGCCTTCCGGGCGAGACAGTACAGATAAAGGATGGATTCGTATATATCAACGGAGAAAAACTTGAGGAACCCATAAATGTGGAACCTATGATAGTTTCGGGTCTCGCCGAAGAAGAACTGGTTCTGGATGACGACGAGTTTTTCGTGCTGGGCGATAACAGGAACGGATCCGAAGACAGCCGTTATACCAGCTTTGGAAATGTCCTAAAAAGTGAGATAATAGGCAGGGCATGGCTCAGAACGAACAAGTTCGGTATCATCGACAGGATGAATAAAAAAACGAAGGAATAATATATGGTTTATAGATTGAATGTTCCGTATTCAGAAAAGGATGAAGCGAAAAGCCTGGGTGCAAAATGGTATGCTTCCGAAAAATACTGGTATTATAAGGGCGAAAGTTTACCTCAGGGCTTAAAAAGATGGTACAGAGAAGAAAACGGTAAAGAATCTCGAGGTATAGGTTCTGATGTGTTGTCCTTCGGGGGATCCAACGATACAGGGAAGAACGATAGGAATCTGTACGCTAACTACAGAACCGTGTCCGAAGTTAACACTATGATATCAGAGATAGTGTATACGACGAATGAGTTCAGGTCCATTCTGGTAAAAGGCGAGGTCACGAATTTTGACGGGAAGAATGGCAGGCACTACTATTTTGCGATAAAAGACAAATGGGCACTGCTACCGTGCGTCATGTGGGACCATACTGCAGCTTATGCATTGAATTTTAAGCTTGAGAAGGGTCAGCAGGTAGCTCTGTCGGGAAGTCTGGAATTTTACAAAGAGGGCGGCAGAGCACAGCTCATAGTATCCGGCATAGAAAATATCGGTGAAGGCCAGGCAAATCTGGCACTGATAAAGTTAAAGGCAAAGCTTGAGGCAGAAGGTCTTTTCGCTCCCGAGCGGAAAAAGCCCATACCGAAACATCCCACGCAGGTAGGTATCATAACATCGAAGAACGGTCAAGCAATAAAAGACATCTGTAAAGTGGCAAACAAGCGTAATCCATACGTACAGCTTGTTCTGTACCATGTAAATGTACAGGGCGTAAATGCAGTGGGAACCATCGTCGAAGGCATAAAGGCTCTGGATAGTATGGGTCTCGATACGATAATTGTGGGACGCGGAGGCGGATCTGACGAGGAACTGAACGTATATAATGATGAGAGGATTGCCAGAACCGTATCGGAAGCAGTGACACCCATAGTATCAGCGGTCGGGCACCAGGGACACTGGACTCTGATAGATTATGTAGCAGACAAACGTGCCGCGACCCCTTCGGAAGCCGCCGAAGAGACCATACCCGATATAATGACGGATATAAAGAGGGTAGAGCTTCTTCTAAAAGGTATTTCCGACAATATGGCGTCAATACTTAAAGGCAGGCGTCTGCTGATAGATGCGAAGCTTTCGGAACTCGAAAAAAACAGTCCACAAATGAAGCTAAAAGAGAAAACGGAGAGACTTACTTATCTCACAGAAATGATGGATATGAATATCCGGAATAAATATAATTCATATAGGGACAGAGTAAATACCCTGTCGGAAGCTATCAATGGGAATATGAAGCTGATATATGCGGGCTACAGGGATAAACCGCAGAATTTATTAGATAGTATAAATAGTAACATGCAGCTGATATATCAGAGGTACAGCAAAAGGTTCGGAGTACTCCTGGCAGAACTGAACGGCCTGTCACCTACGGCGAAGCTGGTTGGCGGGTTCGGTTACGTGACCAGGGATGAGAAGCCTGTAAAAAGCGCCACATCCGTAAAACCGGGTGATGCCATAAACATTAGAATGCATGACGGGGATATTAGCGCTGTAGTGAAGTGATATAACAAAACAGAAGATGTCGTAATGATTAATATACAGGAGAGAGGAACAATTAGAAATGAGCGAAGAGAAAAAAACAGTAAAAAAAGAAAAAGCAGAAAACTTTAATATAGATGAAGCATTGGAACGTCTGGAAGAGATAAATAACAAGCTCTCCGAAAAAGACATAGCACTGAATGAGTCCATAGAGCTGTATAAAGAGGGAACTCTGCTCGCTTCAAAGTGCAAAGAACAGCTGCAGGGGATTGAGAAGGAACTGAAAATTCTGAATGAGTAGTGACAATGGTGACAATGGGGACGGTTCTAGTTGTCACATATAGCCTTCCCGGTGAGGGGAACGTGGCTGCAAAGCAGCCGGATGAGGTGTATTTACTCAGATAATCAGTAAACATCAGGAAAGGAATAGATCGAAACATGTCAAAAACCGATAATGTAAAAGGATATGAGAATAAAAATATAAACTGGTATCCCGGACATATGGCCAAAGCCAAGAAGATGATGCAGGAGAATATCAAGCTGATAGATGTAGTGGTGGAGATACTGGATGCGAGGATACCTGCCAGCAGCAAGAATCCTGATATAGACGAATTGGCAAAAGGAAAATACAGGGTACTCCTCTTAAATAAGTCGGATATGGCGGATCAGGAAAAGACAAACGTCTGGAAGAAGTACTATGAAGAAAAAGGATTCTTTGTAAGCATAGTGAATTCAAAAACAGGTGCAGGTGTAAAAAATACTACCGAGATCATCCAGAAGGCTTGTCAGGAAAAGATAGAAAGAGACAGGAAGAAGGGCATACTGGCGAGACCCTTAAGGGCTATGATAGCCGGTATCCCGAATTCGGGAAAGTCCACTTTCATCAATTCATTTGCGGGAAAAGCCTGTGCAAAGACAGGAAATAAGCCCGGAGTGACCACGGGTAAGCAGTGGATCAGGATAAACAAAAACGTAGAACTACTGGATACACCCGGTATCCTCTGGCCGAAATTTGAAGATCCGAAGACAGGACTTCACATCGCATTTATCGGGTCCATAAATGATGACATCCTGTATCCAGAAGATATGGCATATGAGCTTATAAAAATCCTGATGAAGGATTATCCGGGTGTCTTAAATGAAAGATACGGGATAGATCCGGGAGCTCATGACGGGCAGAATGATATAACAGAACATCATGAAAATGACGAAGGAAGCAAGAATATAAAGAACGAGGATATAGAAAACGATAAAAATCTCGAGGATAGAGAAAGTTCTCCCGTTGAAATCCTCGAAATGATTGGTAGGAAAAGAGGATGCCTGAAAAAGGGAGCAGAGGTCGACCTTACAAAGGCATCAAAGCTGCTGATAGATGACTTCAGAACTCAGAAACTGGGGAAGATAACATTGGAACTACCGGAGTAAAAGGAGTACCCGATATGACAAAAAAAGAAGAAAAAGAACAGAAGGCTCTCGCGAAGCTTGAGGCAGAGCGTGCCAGAATAGAGACGATGAAAGAATTCGAATATAAATTTGCGGAATGCAAGTTTATATGCGGAGTGGATGAAGTAGGACGTGGTCCTTTTGCGGGACCCGTAATAGCAGGAGCAGTCATACTTCCGAAAGATGAAGAGATATTGTATCTGAACGACTCAAAAAAGCTGTCTGAGAAAAAGAGAGAAGAACTGTATGATGTCATCATGGATAAGGCTGTGGCAGTGGGTATAGGAATGGAGACAGCCGAAGTGATAGATGAGATAAACATCAAACAGGCTACTCTGAAAGCCATGAGGAAGGCTGTAGATAATCTGAAGAATCCCAAGACCGGAGAAGTATACAGACCCGACATGCTTTTAGTCGATGCGGAGCATATACCGGATATAGGGATACCGCAGGCAGGCATTATAAAAGGAGATGCCAAGAGCATATCCATAGCCGCTGCCAGCATATTTGCCAAGGTGACCAGGGATAGGATGATGGTTGAGTATGACAAGATTTATCCCGGCTATGACTTTGCATCCAACAAAGGCTACGGAACTGCAGCACATATGGCAGCTATCAGGGAACTGGGCATGACGCCTATACACAGAAGGACATTTATTCACTTGTAAAAGTTTATTCATTAACGAATATTATTTCCTTAAAAGCCTTTCCTATGAAGGGAAGATGGCTGCAAAGCAGACGGATGAGATGGTTCAATCGCAGAACCGTCCCTATGATTGACATCGAGCAAGGAGGCTCAGAATGGTAAAAAAAGTAAAAACAGCCGTGGCTCTCGGATTTGAACCGGGGGATCAGGCGCCGAAGATCATAGCTACCGGAAAAGGACATCTGGCAGAGAAAATCATAGAAGAAGCAAAGAAGGCGAAAGTACCTCTGCATCATGATTCAAAACTGGCAGAGACACTGTCACGCCTTGATTTTGGTGATTATATACCTCCGGAACTGTATGAGGCAGTGGTAGAGGTTCTGATGTTTGTTGATAAAGTAGATGCTATTAAGCAAAAGATGGATATGTGATGTCATCCATAATGATTGTTTTGTGAATAGTGATTGAAATTAATAAAAGGTGTCCTAAATGTGTTTAGAAAGTATTGGTATGACAAAAAAGGAGAAAGTTTGAATAAAAGACAGGTAGGGTTTAACGGCGAGCATGAAGCCATTTTATACCTTGAAAACATGGGGTACAGGATAAAAACTACGAATTTTTACTGCAAAGCCGGGGAGATAGATATTGTGGCGGAAGAAGACGGATATCTGTGTTTTATAGAAGTAAAATACAGAGAGTCCGGGACCAGCGGATTCCCTGAAGAAGCCGTGGACTACAGAAAAGCAAAAAGGATTACGAGAAGCGCTGTCTACTATATGACAAGATACGGTATTCCTGAGGATTATCCCGTAAGATTCGACGTAGTAGCGATACTCGGAAAAGAAATCAGTGTGATAAAGAACGCATTTGAAGCTGTGATGTGATTTTTTTCATGATAAGCCTTCTCTTTGAGGAAAGGTGGCTGTAACGCTGACAGATTTGATGTAGTAGATTTCGTGATAAGATTGAAAAATCAGGCAAAAACTGCAGGAGCAATATAAAAAATGGATAATATAGATAATATAGATAATATAGATAATATAGATAATATAGATAATACCAACTATATGCATGAGAATGGCATAAAATACTATGGGAAAAACAAAAATGTCCCCATAGTCTCATTCAAGATTTTTGAAGAAATAGAGTGGCTGAGATGTGGATTCTCAACAAGATTCGGGGGAGTGAGCAAGGGGTGTTTTTCGTCCATGAATATGAGCTTCATGAGGGGCGACGATCCGAAGGATGTCATGGAGAATATCAGGATATTCTCGGAAGCAGCCGGATTTGATCCTAAAAATATCGTAATGCCGCATCAGTGCCATACTACGAATGTACAGATAGTAGGAAGTAACGAATGCGGACGAGGGATAAGGCTGAGTTTGCTGAAACTTGATAACGCATCTGAAAACACAGAGCTAAAGGATATCCAGGGAACCGAAGAAGAGGTAGACGGACAGATAACCAATGAATCAGGAGTGGTTTTGTACGTGCTCGGAGCTGACTGTGTGCCTGTATTTATAGTAGATACGGAGAAAAGGGTCATATCCGCCGTACATGCCGGATGGCGTGGAACCATAGGGAATATAGTGGGACAAGCGATAGAGAAGATGCAATCGGAATTCGGGACCAATCCCCAAAACATAAAAGCCGCTATAGGACCATCCATATGCAGGGATTGTTATGAAGTAAGTGAAGATGTAGCAGAAAAATTCATAGATAAATATATGAACGGCAAAGCGACAGAGGTAGATGTAGTAAGACCCGCATCAGGTGATTTTTCGGATAATCCCACAGGTAAATACTTCCTAAATCTCTGGGAAGCAAACAGGATAAATCTGATAAACGCTGATGTCCCGGGAGAAAATATAGAAATCAGCGGTCATTGTACGAAATGTCATCCCGATATCTTTTTTTCACACAGGGAGCATGGGGATGCCAGAGGCGTAAATATAGGATATATATTCATAAAATAACTGACAAATATATCTATGTACTATACTTGGTAATGTTACATACTTGCCTCATTAAGTTTTCCCGTTGAGGAGAAGGTTGCTGCGAAGCAGTCGGATGAGGCAAAATTAATTTGTTAACAGGTATAAAAGTTAAGGATACTCATACGATAAAAACGTATCAAAAAAGAGGAGCAGAATGGATAAAAAACTGATTTATATCATAGTCACAGTGAGTTTAGCGGCAACACTGGGTATCACTTTTTTCATATTTATGAAAAACAGGTCCGACTCATACTTTAACATCAAAATACTTGACACAAAGGGAACTGTGAATGTTGACAGGGACGGTGGATCCGTTGCGGCATATGTGGATATGAAAATGCGTGACAAGGACTATATCAGGGTATCTTCAGACGGTTTTACCAGGATAGACTGTGACAGAAGTACATATTCGCATTTTGAACATGACACAGAAGCTTCATTTGAGGCAAACTCCGACAGGAAGCTGACTATCAATCTTATAAAAGGAGAGATGGTGGTGGAACTTCAGAGAAAGCTGGAAAGTGATGAAGAATTAAATATATGTACACCCAATACCACCATGGGTATCCGCGGAACTGTCATAGCAGTAAAGACAGAGCCTACAGCAGACGGTGGTGTAAAAACCATCAACTATTGTCTGGAAGGACAGGCGGAAGTGGTAACTAAAGGTGAAGAAACAAAAAGCATCTTGGCAGGAGAGGGCTGGAAGGTTGTGACTGATGCCGAAGGTACCGTAGTCATGAGCGAGGCAGCAGGATCTGAAGAGTTCGAATTTGCCGATATAGATGTGAATACGCTTAAAGGCGCGGATGATTCGCCCATGACACTGAATACAGATGATGAAAACAATAAGCGAGAGCTACCTACAAACTTCACCGAGGTAGCTATCGATGGGAAGAATTTCCCTGATACGATATTCAGAATGTATATCATGGATCAGATAGATACGGATAAAAACCTGGTCCTGTCAGGCGAAGAACTAGCTATAGATAAATTAAATGTTGGAACTCAGGGAATTACGGATCTTAGGGGAATAGAGTTTTTCAGGGAATTAACATTTCTTAACTGTGCATCAAACAGTCTGACAAAACTGGATCTGAGAAACAATTCAAAGCTGGAGGATCTGTACTGCGGAAATAATGACATAAAAGATCTGGATTTAACAGGATGCACGGAACTGCGTCACCTGTCATGCTATGGTAATGAATTATTGAGTCTTGATCTTACTAACAATTCAAAAATTGAGACTCTGATATGCAATGATAATCATTTGGACGGTCTGGATACAAGTCATCTTCCGAATCTGTCATCCCTGCAATGCGAGAATAATCCGCTTTGGACTCTTGATTTAAGTGAAAACCGGAATATCATATATGTGTCTTGTTATAATACCTTGCTCACAAAGCTTGATATTTCGAATAATACATATCTGGATGCATTATACTGTTACTGGAATGCACTGAAAGAGATAGATGTAAGCCATAATCCGGCGTTGAAATATCTGGATTTGGGCCAGAATCAGCTGACAAGCATAGATTTAAGTCACAATCCCGAACTTGTCGAATTAAGCTTATATCAAAACGAATTAACTGAAATCAATGTAACTCATAATCCTAAATTAACGGTTCTGAGGGTCGATACAAATCACATCACGGAAATCGATGTGACAAAAAACCCGGAACTGGAAAAACTCAGCTTTTTTGATAATAAACTGACCAATATCGATATAAGTAAAAATCCGAAGCTTACATCTCTGAACTGTTTCTATTCGGAAATCAAAACCATAGATGCCAGGAACAATCCGGAACTCACGGATATAATGTATGATTCGGGGATGACGGAGATTATAAAATAGTAGTTTTTGAACTGTTGAACGGTTTTATGTATCATAATTATTTAAATATAAGTAGAGGTGGATAAATATGCTCAAAATCATTTTTGGTGATGTAGATGATGTAATATATAACACTTCGGTATTTTTTAAGTATAATTATATGCCGGAATGGCTTTTAGAGGATGAGATACAGGAGATGATCCTGGATGTAGATAAATCTAAAGTTCTGGGAACAGGAGCTATAGACAGCCCTGTCCTCGGAGTTATAGCACCGACCAGTTTATCAGGTGGAGTTAAGACTCTCATTTTGATTGCCGCTGATACTGTGACATTTGAGAGGATCAAACCCAAGAAGAAGTAAGTTGGAAATTTTTACAAAATAGGAATTAAGAATCGCTGGTTTGTACAGAAATGTATGAACCGGTGATTTTTATGTTGAAATGAAAATTATATTGATAATGTCGCGGCTTTATGGTACAATAAAAAATTAGTGATTAAACAGTATCTATATGTTTTGATCAGAATATAAATGAATGGAGCCAAACAGTATGTATTACTCAAATGTTATTGATATGATAGGAAATACTCCTTTGTTCTCTTTTAAGGAGAGTATGGGGTACAATATTTTTGCAAAGGCAGAGTTCCTGAATCCGGGTGGAAGCATCAAGGACAGAATAGCCAAGAATATGATAGAAGAGGCCGAGAAAGTCGGCAAGCTGAAACCGGGGATGACCATCATAGAGCCTACCAGCGGCAATACCGGAATAGGTCTGGCACTTTGCGGTGTGAGAAAGGGCTACAAAGTAATCATAGTTATGCCTGAGAATATGTCCGAAGAGCGTAAAAAGATCATAAAGGCTCTGGGAGCTGAACTGGTGTTGACTCCCAAGGAGCTGAGTGTTGACGGGGCTGTAAAGGAAGCGGAGAGGATAGCTTCACAGTCCGAAGAGTATTATGTTCCTCAGCAGTTCAAAAATCCGGCAAATCCCGATGTGCATTATAAAACCACTGCTGTTGAGCTGTTTGAACAGGTAGGTGGGAAAATAGATGTATACGTTTCGGGTATAGGTTCGGGCGGAACGCTTCAGGGAGTAGCTAAGTATCTGTTAGAGAAGAATCCTGACATGAAGATAGTAGCGGTGGAACCTAAAAATGTATCTGCACTTTTGGGCGATGAGCCAGGTCTTCACCAGATTCAGGGTATAGGTGACGGATTTGTTCCCGATATACTGGACACCTCTATCATCACTGATATAGTGGAAGTATCTGATGATGACGCTATAAATACGGCGAGAAGCCTGGCAAGAGTTCAGGGACTTCTGGTAGGTACTAGTTCGGGAGCAAATATCTGGACTTCTATGAAGATGGCTGAGAAATACGGTAAGGATAAAGTGATAGCCACAGTTCTTCCTGACAGGGCTGAGAGATACTTCTCAACTGCGCTTATCTGATACAGCAGTTCTTAGCAAAAATATACTGGCTAATGTGTCAGATTACCCCTTATCCGACTGCTGTACAATTATCTTTTCCATAGAGCAGAAGGCATTGAGAAGCAAAGGTATTTGTTGCCGAGAAAATGTAGAAGACGTTTTTAAAGTAACATTGAAGCATACCTAGTCCTACAAATATGGATACAACTTCTAAAGTGGGAAGGCCTAACGGGAGTGATAAAATTGAAAAAAGAAAACAACGGTCATGTGATATCCTCTGTAGCTCCGGGGTCGATAGGTGAGGAACTGGAACTGATACCCGGGGATAAAGTGGTAAGTATAAACGGTAAAGAAATAAAGGATATATTCGATTACAGGTTTTTATGTGATGATGAAGAGATAGTTCTCGGTGTTATCAGCAAAAAAACAGGCGAATTCTGGGAATTTGAGATAGAAAAGGAAGCAGAGGAAGATCTGGGTCTGGAGTTTGAATCCGGTATGATGGATAACTACAGGTCGTGCAGGAATAAATGCATCTTCTGCTTTATAGACCAGCTTCCGAAAGGCATGAGGGAAACCCTGTATTTTAAGGATGATGATGCGAGACTGTCATTTTTGCAGGGAAACTATGTGACACTCACAAACATGAGTGATGAGGATGTAGAGAGAATATGTTTTTATAAGCTTTCTCCTATAAATGTTTCAATACAAACGACAAATCCGGAGCTCAGATGCAGGATGTTACACAATAGGTTTGCAGGTCAGGCACTGAGACATATAAAAACATTTTGTGATGCCGGTCTCGAGATAAACGGTCAGGTCGTGCTGTGCAAAGGTTTTAATGACGGAGAAGAACTGGACCGTACAATGTCAGATATAGAACAGTATCTGCCGAATTTTCAGAGTATGTCCATAGTTCCTGTTGGACTTACGAAGTTCAGGGAAGGTCTGCAGCATCTAGATCCTTTTACAAAGGAGGATGCAGCAAAGGTACTGGACCAGATAGAGGCAAAGCAGAAGTATTATCTCGAAAAATACGGTTCTAGGCTCATTTTTGCCTCCGATGAATGGTATTTGAGGGCTGAAAGGCCGATACCGGAGAAAGAAGAATACGAGGGCTTCCCTCAGATAGAAAACGGCGTAGGAATGCTCCGCTCCATGATAGATGAAGTCGAGGAAGAAATACAGACTTTAATAGACATCATTTCCGGTAATAACTATGATGTTGATGTATGCTATGTAAACGAATCATCGGATGACTATGAAGATGAAGAGTATGATGATGACGAAATCGATGATGAAGAATATGGTGACGATGAAGATCTCGATGATGAAGACTGCGACAGAGTTGAATGCTATGAGATAGGCGAAGACGATGATACCGAGTATGACGAGGATGACTTCGATGATAGTATAGAATCATCAGATCATATCGACAGATCTCATATGTCAGATAATGAGTTCCTGACTGATACAGTTTTCCATGTGGTGACAGGGTATGCGGCATACAGCACCATAAAGATGCTGGCAGACCGTTTAGCTGAAGAGTTCGGACTGAAGCATATACATGTACATCGCATCATAAACGACTTCTTCGGGCATGATATAGATGTGACGGGTCTTCTCACAGGCCAGGATATCGTGGCACAGATGAAGACGGCAGTAAAAGATATACCGGATGAAGAAAAGAATCTCGATTCTATGATACTGCTTCCGTGCAGTACTTTGAAGAGCGGAGAGGATATCTTTTTGGATGACATGCCGCTCGAAAATTTAGAAAAGACTTTACAAATGAAGGTTCGTATAGTAAAATCAAGTGGATCTGCTTTTGTAGGTTCTTTTATGAAGGACTATGAGAGGGATTATTACTCTAACGAACTGAACAAATATGAGATAGATTAGGAAGGACATATATGAGTAAACCGATAGTAGCTATAGTCGGCAGGCCGAACGTGGGAAAGTCCACACTTTTCAATGCTCTGGCAGGCGAGATGATAGCGATAGTGAAGGACTATCCGGGTGTGACCAGGGATAGGATATATGCTGATACTACCTGGCTCGAGCATAGCTTTACTCTGGTTGATACAGGCGGTATAGAGCCGAAGACCGACGATATACTTTTAAAATCCATGCGTGAGCAGGCAGAGATAGCGATAGAGACGGCAGATGTCATCGTATTTATCGTAGATGTGCGTCAGGGGCTCGTGGATTCTGATTTCGGCGTGGCTGATATGCTGAGACGTTCCCAGAAGCCTGTAGTTCTGGCAGTAAATAAGGTGGATGACTTTAAGGCTCAGCAGGCAGATGTTTATGAGTTCTATAATCTGGGTATAGGAGAGCCGATACCTATTTCATCAGCAGGAAAGCTGGGATTCGGAGAACTGCTCGATGAAGTGGTAAAGTATTTCCCGGAGAGCACCGAAGGTGAAGAAGAGGATGAACGCCCGAGAATAGCTATAGTGGGCCGCCCGAATTCCGGAAAGTCATCACTTATCAACCGACTGGCCGGTGAAGAGAGATGTATAGTGTCAAATATCGCAGGTACCACGAGGGATGCGATAGACACTGAGATAAAATATGAGGATCGCAGCTATATCTTTGTAGATACCGCAGGACTCAGACGTAAGAGCAAGATAAAGGAAGAACTGGAAAGGTATTCCATCATCAGAACGGTTTCCGCAGTAGAAAAGTCGGATGTTGTAATACTTATGATAGATGCTACCGAAGGCGTGACCGAGCAGGATGCAAAGATCATAGGCATAGCGCATGAACGCGGCAGGGGCATTATCATAGCCGTAAACAAATGGGATGCCATCGAGAAGGATGACAAGACCATGTATAAGTTCAGGGACAAGATAGTACAGGTACTGTCATTTATACCATATGCCGAGATTCTTTTTATATCCGCACTGACCGGACAGCGCGTAACGAAGCTTTTCGAGTCGATAGATGTGGTACTTGAGAATCAGTCGCTGAGAGTCAAGACCGGTGTGCTTAACGAGATAATGACCGAAGCAGTAGCGCTCCAGCAGCCGCCTACCGACAAAGGCAAGAGACTGAAGCTGTTCTATATCACGCAGACAGGCATCAAGCCGCCTACTTTTGTTATATTCTGTAATGACAAAGAACTGTTCCATTTCTCATATCAGAGATATATAGAGAACAAGATCAGGGAGGCCTTCGGTTTTTCGGGAACTTCACTCAAGATCATTGTGAGGGAACGCGGAGAAAATTCGAAGTGATAAAAGGAGATAAGAAAAATGGCGCTGCAGATCATAATATGCATAGTGCTCGGATATATCGTCGGTAGTTTTTCGACAGGATATATCATCGGTATCATAAATCATGTGGATATCAGGGAAATGGGAAGCGGAAACGCGGGAACGACCAACGCTTTCAGAACTCTGGGCAAAAAGGCTGGAATCATCACATTTATCGGGGATTTCCTGAAGGCGTTTCTGGTAGTCCTTCTCGTAAGATTTGTAATCTATAGTGATGTTGAATATGTGAAATTGCTGGAGCTTATCTGCGGGTTCGGATGTGTGCTCGGGCATAACTTCCCTGTTTGGCTCAAGTTCCACGGAGGAAAAGGGATAGCAGTTACGGCCGGTGTGTTTGTGGCTATCGATCCTTTGATCCTTCCGTTCGGAATACCGCTTTTTGCAATCCTTGTACTTACCACAAAATATGTATCGGTCGGTTCGCTTGCGGTACTTACGCTATTCCCTATCTGGAATGCTGTAAGGTTCAGGGATCTGTCGTGTTACTGGGCTATAGTCGGAGTGTCCTGCCTGTACACGGCCATGGCGTTTTTTCAGCACAGACAGAATATAAAAAGACTTATGAACGGTACCGAGAATAAGATCGGACAGAAGAAGCATGAAGCATAATTTATGAAGAATATCGGTTTTAGAAAGGATATAAAAAATGTCAGTTACAGTTTTGGGAAGCGGTACATGGGGCACCGCGTTAACGATTCTTTTAGCAAATAAGGGCGAAAAAGTAGTGCTCTGGTCAAAAATAGAAAGCGAAATAAAGGCTCTTGAAACGGACAGGAAGAACATCAAGAATCTTCCCGGCGCGGTACTGCCGGATTCGGTCGAACTTACACTTGACGAAGAGTATGCTGTAAAGGAAAGCAATCCAGAGCTTATCGTATTTGCCGTAGCTTCTCCTTATGTGAGAAATACTGCGAAGCTGGTAGCTCCTTATATAAGGGACGGTCAGCTCCTGGTAAATGTAGCAAAGGGTATAGAGGAAAAGACTTTAAGTACTATACTTAATATCATAGGCGAAGAGATTTCGAATGCCACTCTGGCAGTTCTTTCAGGTCCTTCACATGCCGAAGAGGTTAGCAGGCTGATCCCTACTACCGTAGTAGTGGCTTCGAGGTCAGAAGAGGCTGCAAAGAAGATACAGGATATATTCATGACAAAGACTTTCAGAGTCTACACCAGTGATGATGTAATAGGCGTAGAGCTCGGTGGCTCTATAAAGAATGTTATAGCTCTTGCAGCAGGTATGTCGGATGGACTCGGCTTCGGAGATAATACAAAAGCAGCTCTTATGACCAGAGGTATTGCGGAGATCAGCCGTCTGGGCAAGAAAATGGGTGCTAAAATAGAAACTCTCTGCGGACTGTCAGGCGTAGGAGACCTTTTTGTTACCGCGACCTCTCATCACTCCAGAAACTGGAATGCGGGATATCTGATCGGTCAGGGCATGAGTGTGGATGATGCCATGAAGAAAGTAGAGCAGATAGTAGAAGGCGTATATTGTGCCAAGGCAGCAAAGGCTCTGGCTGACAAATACGAAGTAGAGATGCCCATAGTCCAGGAAGTATACGAGATTCTTTTCGAAGGTCAGGATGTAAACCAGGCCGTAACGGATCTGTTCACAAGGGATAAGACCAACGAGCATTCGGCTGTTGACTGGGATTATACAAACTAAAATAAATTATTTCGATAAAAATATAACAAAACAGAAGATATCCCCCACCTCTTAGCGTAGCGAAGGTTGGGGGAGATCTTCGTTTCAGGCGGGGTTCAAGCCCCGACTGAAATGAGATGCGGAGCATCGTTTTGTTACCGAGGAAACGCTGAAGGCGTTTTCGAGGTGACTTTGACGCGGAATAGCACAAGATGTGGTGTTATTCCGCTTTTTATTTCTTTAAAACCACAATTATTACAAGTTTATAATATTTTAATGTAATATTTATGTAACAAAATATTGACAAATATGTAATTTTGTGATAGTATACGAAACTGTGGGCGGGAAGAATCGTAACAGATTCTTAGATACCACACAGAACACAAGATGATAGAGTGAAGCACGAGTTATAAACGAATTATTACACGGGGTTTTTATGAAATCAAATTTTGGGATTAAAATTGTTACAGCATTATTTGCAATATGTATTACAGTGGTATTAAAGTCAGGAGTAAAGACAAATGCGGGTGTTATCACCGCAGAGAGACCTCTTGGCGGTTTATCTTATTATCTTGATAAGTATTATAATTCAAATCCGGAGATGAGCATTCCGGAGCTTATGATCGAATCAACTTCCATTCCTGAGAACATAGCTTTTGCAAATGTTGACGATTACCTGAATATCAGGAATTCAGCAGGAGTAAATGCAAAGATTATCGGATATCTTCCCAAGAACGGTATGTGCGAAGTATTAGACGTTAATGACGGATGGGCACATATAAAGTCAGGCAAAATAGAAGGATATGTATCGGAAGAGTACCTTATCACAGGTGATGAGGGTAAGGAAGTGGCTGAACAGCTTTCAACTCTTATGGCTACCATCAAGGCAGGTACCGTGAACTTCAGATCCGAGCCTGATTCTTCTACT
Source organism: Lachnospiraceae bacterium (assembly GCA_016282435.1). Classification (GTDB taxonomy): domain Bacteria; phylum Bacillota; class Clostridia; order Lachnospirales; family Lachnospiraceae; genus RUG11977. Next base: position 16,156 of record JAEEKN010000142.1, read on the forward strand.
GATGAGAATATCATCACTACAGTAAACCGTGGCAATAAGCTTCCTGTAATAGAGGAATGCGTCATAGCCAAGGAAGATGAGGAACATCAGGTATGGATTAAGGTATACTGCGATGATCTCGAAGGCTATATAGTAAATGAAGAAAGCCTGGTAGATCTCGGATATTCATGGGATACCGCAGTATCTCTTTCACAGGTAGTAAACGGTGAAACAAGTGTGGGTGCAAACTCACTTCGTATGTCACTCGTTATAGAGGCTAAGAAGCATATCGGACTTCGTTATGTTTGGGGTGGCAATTCACTTACTACAGGATGTGACTGTTCAGGTTTCTGTCTGGCAGTATACAGAGCATGCGGAATCAACACCAGCAATCTTCCCAGAGCTTCATATGATATAGCAGCCAGCTCAAAGGGAAGGACAGTAACACTTGCCAACGCTCAGCCGGGCGATCTGGTATTCTACGGTAATTCTTCGGGTAAGATAAATCATGTGGCTCTCTACATCGGTAACGGAATGATCATTCATGAGAGCGGACACAAGTACGGATGTATGGTATCACCCGTTGATTACAGAACCATTGTAAAGATAAAAAGCTTCCTCGATTGATGGAAGTCATTATACTGCAAAAAATACAGCCTCGACCCGGGCTGTATTTTTTTTGACCGCGCGGAGAAAAAATATTTTGACACGGAACTCAAAATAGTATACAATATAATGATGTGTGTTTATAGATGCATCACAATATTTTGGTAGATTAAGGAAAGTAAAGAATGGAATATATCATAGGAGTAGCTGTATTTCTGGTAGTATTTTTCGTAGGCGGGATTCTTATACAGAAGTCTAACGAAAAGAAGGCGGCTGAAAGAATAAAAAACAGTTTCGGAATGGTTCCGGAACTGGAGTATTCGTATGAAAAGTATGAATCTATAGGATATTATTTTAGGGAGATGGCTAAAAAACATCCTGAGGATGCGGAACATACGGTGATAGACGATATCACATGGCATGATCTCGACATGGACAAGGTCTATATCACTATGAATGCCACCCAGAGTTCGATAGGTGAGGAGTATCTGTATTATCTATTAAGAACTCCCGAACTGAATGAGGAAAAGTTAAAGAAAAGAGAGGAACTGATAGAGTTCTTTTCAAAAAATGCTGAGAAAAGAGTGGAGTTACAGTCCGAACTTCATAAAGCCGGAAGAATAAACAATGTATCCGTATATGAATACTTAAGCCGACTCGGATCTGTGAGGGATGAGAGTAATTTTAAGCATATTATGTGCATAGTGCTTCTCCTTGCTTCGGTGTTATCGATAGTCGTTGTTCCCGTAATAGGAATCGTAGCGCTTTTTATGGTTTTCTTTTACAATATCTTTTCGTATTTTAAGAGAAAGAGCGAAATCGAGAACTATTATTCGGTAGTGGCATATATTTTAAGGACCCTGGAACTGAGCGACCGTATATGCAAAAGAACAGAGAAGGAACTGGAACCCTATATAGAAGTGCTGAGAGAACAGGGGAAGCTGTTTAAGAGCATTACAAGGGGCGCCTCACTTATAGTGTCCAAAAAGAGCAGCGGTGATATCCTGGAAGTAGCGGTTGATTATCTTCGTATCGCCACACATATTGATCTTATCAGGTTTAATGTGATGCTCAGGAAGCTTAAAAACAAAAAAGATGAGTTTGATAAGATCTATGAGATCATGGGTTTACTAGATTCGATGGCTGCCATAGCTTCGTTTAGAAAACTGATGAACGTATGGTGCGTGCCGGAGCTTAAGAAATGCAATAAGAATAATGTAAACAGTAAGGCCGTAGGAAAAGAAGTAGTTAGATCAAACAGCGGATGTATAGGGATAGAAGCGAAAAACATCTATCATCCCATGATTATTGATCCGGTAAAGAATGATTTTAATGAGAATGGAAATGTGTTACTGACGGGGTCAAATGCATCCGGTAAATCGACATTTATAAAGACTGTGGCGATAAATTCGATACTTGCTCAGACCGTACATACCGTAATGGCTGACAGCTACAGTGCATCATTCTTTAAGTGCATGACGTCGATGGCTCTGTCGGATAATCTGTCCGACGGTGAGAGCTACTATATCGTCGAGATAAAGTCGCTAAAGAGGATCTGCGATGCTCTGAATCCTGATGTACCTCTTCTGATATTTATAGATGAAGTACTGAGAGGAACCAATACTCTGGAAAGAATAGCGGCATCATCGCGGATACTTTCATATGTGGGCGAGAGGAACTGCATGCTTTTTGCCGCTACGCATGATATAGAGCTGACATATATACTGGAGAAGGATTTTGCACTTTATCATTTTGAGGAGAAAGTGGCGGATTCCAAGGTAACATTTGATTATAAACTGAAAAACGGCAGGGCTGTCACCAGAAATGCCATACTTCTGTTAAAGATGCTGGGATTTGAAGAAGAGATAACGGAAAAGGCGGAGAAGGCAGCCGATGAATATGTATCCACAGGGGAATGGGGAACTGTATGAGTGAAGAAAAATATGAGCTGACGCCGGTCATGGTGCAGTACATGTCCATAAAAGAAGAATATAAGGACTGTATAGTATTTTACCGTCTGGGTGATTTTTATGAGATGTTTTTCGATGATGCTATTCTGGCATCAAAGGAACTGGAACTCACACTTACGGGGAAAAACTGCGGTCTTAAAGAGCGTGCGCCTATGTGCGGCGTTCCTTTTCATGCGGCGGATTCATATATTTCGAAGCTGGTGGAAAACGGTCATAAGGTGGCTATATGCGAGCAGACCGAAGATCCTGCAAAAGCAAAAGGGCTGGTAAGGCGTGAAGTAATAAGAGTAGTCACCCCGGGTACCAATATAAACCCGCAGGCCCTGGAAGAGAGCAAAAACAATTATCTTTCGAGCGTGTTCTATATGGGTGATTCCTTTGGAATGGCATGTATAGATGTATCAACGGGTGATTTCTTTATTCAGGAATTTGATTCCGTATCAAAGATAAATGATGAGATATATAAGCTGGTGCCGGCGGAACTCATTTGCAATGAAGCATTTCTGATCTGCGGTCTTGATTTTACCGCCATTAGGGAGAAGCTGAACGTTTCGATGTTTGCGGTGGACTCATCGTATTTTGACAGTGCGAAATGTGAAAAGGTTTTATCCGATCATTTTAAAATGCCATGCTACAAGCTTGGAATAGAGGAATATCCGCTCGGCAAATCAGCCGCAGGAGCGGTTCTTCGTTATGCTCTTGAAACCCAGATGATATCACTCGACCATATCACTACCATCGTTCCTTATGTTTCCGGAAAATACATGCTCCTGGACAACCAGACCAGACGTAACCTGGAACTGACCGAAACCATGAGGGACAAAAATAAAAAGGGCTCGCTCCTAAATATTCTCGATAAAACCGGTACCGCCATGGGTGCCAGGATGATGAGAAGCATGGTGGAGCAGCCGTTGCTTGAGAAAGATAAAATCGAGGAGAGGTATGACGCCATTTCTGAACTGAACAGCAGAGTCATAGACAGGGATGAGATCAGGGAATATCTGAATTCCATATATGACCTCGAGAGACTGGCAGGACGTATCAGTTTCCGTAATGCGAACCCCAGGGATATGATAGCTTTTGCGAGCTCTGTGAGCATGATAGCGCCTATCAAGACCAATCTGTCTGATTTTTCGGGAAAGCTCCTAAAGGAACTGTGCGAGGATATAGACACACTTACGGACCTGAAGGATGCGATATTTAATACTATAATAGACGATCCGCCCATATCTGTCCGTGAGGGCGGTATGATAAAGGACGGTTTTTCGGAGACTGTAGATGAACTTCGAAATGCCAAGACCGACGGAAAAAAGTGGCTGGCAGAACTGGAAGCAAAGGAAAAAGAACAGACTCAGATAAAGAACCTGAGGATTAAATACAACAAAGTATTCGGATACTATCTGGAAGTTACCAACTCCTATAAGGATCTGGTGCCCGCAAACTGGATCAGGAAGCAGACTACGGTTCAGGCGGAGCGTTACATCACACCTGAACTGAAGGAACTCGAGGACAAGATATTAAATGCCGAGGACCGACTGGTAAGTCTCGAATACAACATTTTTACCGAACTCAGGGAACAGGTGGCAGCCAATATAGCGAGAATCCAGAAGACAGCTAAAAAGCTGGCATATGTGGACTGTTTGTGTTCGCTTAGTTATATAGCCGAGAGAAATAATTATACGAGACCCGTAATAAACGAAGATGGTGTAATAGATATCAAAAACGGCAGACATCCTGTGGTCGAGAAAATGCTGACCGATTCGGGATTTGTCGCTAACAATACCTATCTGGATGATAAAGAGAACAGGATATCGATCATCACCGGACCTAATATGGCGGGTAAATCGACATATATGAGGCAGACGGCACTTATAGTGCTTATGGCACAGATGGGGTCGTTTGTCCCTGCAGAGAGTGCTTCTGTGAGTCTGGTTGACAGGGTATTTACCAGAGTGGGGGCATCGGACGATCTGGCAAGCGGACAGAGTACTTTTATGGTAGAGATGAACGAAGTGTCCCAGATCATGAAGAACGCGACTTCAAAGAGTTTGCTCATACTGGATGAGATAGGACGTGGAACGAGTACATTTGACGGACTGGCTATAGCATGGGCAGTGGTGGAACATATCAGCGACGAAAGTAAACTCGGAGCAAAGACGCTGTTTGCCACTCATTATCATGAGCTCACCGAACTTGAAGAGAGGCTCACCTGCGTCAGAAACTACAGCATAGCTGTAAAAGAGCAGGGAGAAGATATAGTATTCTTGAGAAAGATAGTATCGGGTGGCGCTGACAAGAGTTATGGAATACAGGTAGCTCGTCTGGCAGGACTACCGGAGGATATACTTCAGAGGGCTAAAGAAATAGTGGAACTTCTGAGCCTCAACGATATCAGTTCTCATGACAGAAGCGAAATGATAAAGACAGGTGGATCTGTAGCTGAAAAATACAGGATATCTCCTAAGAAGAAACATAAGGAGACGGAACTTGAAGCTAATCAGCTGTCGCTGTTTGCTGAGAGAAAATGTGACAATATCCTGGATGATATAAAACAGCTCGATCTCTCGACTATTACACCGATTCAGGCGCTGAATAAGCTGGCTGAACTGCAGGAAGAACTGCGAGGGTGATAATTCTATAATAAAACAGAAGAGATTCACCACCTCTTAGCGTAGCGAAGGTGGGGGGGATATCTTCGTTTCAGGCGGGGTTCAAGCCCCGACTGAAATGAGATGCGAAGCATCGTTTTGTTACCGAGGAAACGCTGAAGGCGTTTTCGAGGTGACTTTGACTAAAACAGAAGAGATTCACCATATCTTAGCTCAGCAAAGGTTGGTGGAAATCATTAGAATTTGATATGTAGGAGGCAGAAAAATGGCAAGGATAAATGTTCTAGATAAGAATACCATAAACCGAATAGCAGCCGGAGAAGTTATAGACCGGCCTGCCTCTATCATAAAAGAACTGGTGGAGAATTCCATAGATGCCGGAGCTACTTCAATATCCATAGAGATCAGGGGCGGTGGAATCGAACTGATTCGTATCACCGATAACGGATGCGGAATAGACAGAGATGATATCAGGGTGGCATTTGTAAGGCATGCTACCAGTAAGATTAGAAATGCGGAGGATCTGTCATATATTACATCACTCGGATTTAGAGGCGAGGCACTGGCCAGTGTCGCTGCCGTGGCAGATGTTGAGCTTATAACTAAAACAAAGGATGCGTTTACCGCTGTAAGATACAAGGTAGTGGGCGGTGAGGAACAGTGCTTTGAAGAGATAGGAGCGCCTGATGGCACAACATTTATCATCAGGGATATTTTCGGGTGTGTTCCGGTCAGAAGAAAGTTCTTAAAAAGCTCAGCCACAGAAGGATCGTATTGTAATGAAGCAGTGGAGAGAATAGCTCTGTCACATCCCGGTGTCAGTATAAAATATGTGAACAATGGCAGAAATGTTATGTACACGAACGGCAGCGGAAGAATAAAGGATGTAATATTCGGAATATATGGTCGCGACATAGCATCGGAGATAGCTGAACTGAACTACGAGAGCGCTAAGGGAATAAAGATCAGCGGATGTATATGCAAACCGCTCATAGTCAGGAACAACAGGAATACTGAGAATACATTCGTAAACGGCAGATTCATCAAAAGCCCTGTTCTGTATAAAGCCATAGAGGATGCATATCAGCCGTATCTTATGCAGCATAAGTATCCTTTTACAGACATATATATCGAGATAGATCCCGCGCATATGGATGTAAATGTGCATCCCACCAAGCAGGAAGTGAGATTCGAAAATCCAGAATCCGTATATAATGCCGTCTTTGAGGCCGTAACTGAAATGCTCTCGGGGAAATCTCTGGTACATCGTGCGGAAAGAGATACAGAAGAAAAAGATGATTCCGGAGTAAAGGAAAAGTATATACCGGAGCCTTTTGAAAAGGGACGTAAGAATATAGAAAATTCAGGTTCTAATGGAAATACCGTAAAGAGTGTAAACACTGCAAACGCTACAAATAACGTAAATATTACAAATACTGTAAATGCGGCTAAGACTGTCAGTGCTCTTGATATTAAAAGAATCGATAATAATGGAACGACTGGAAAGTCAGTAAGTTATTTAAATGAGACTGAAACGGCTCCTGTAGGTGTCGTAGAGGAAGAAGAAATAGGAAGTACTTTTAATTCTCATGAAAAGCAGGTTTACGGTATAAACAGTAATAAAATATTTAATAAAATAGACAATAAAGTTGAAGTAGAAACGGTAACAGAGAATAACGCAAAAAACAAAGTAGATAATAAAGTAGATAATAAAGTATACAGTAGTACAAATAATATAATAGATGACAAAGAAAACAATATAGCAACAAGTTTTACAGAGGACGCATCTGAAAAAACGAAGTATGTCCAGCAGTCTTTATTCGATACCGCGGAACATACTGAGAGCCGTGAGGACTTCAATAATGTATTTAGCCGTGGGTACCGTATAGTAGGACAGATATTTGAGACGTACTGGATAGTGGAAGCCGGTGGCTGCGCATATATCATAGATCAGCATGCTGCACACGAGAAAATCCTGTATGAGAAGTTCATGAAAAAAGTTGGGACGGATGATTCTACACAGCTTCTGTCACCTCCTATGATCATATCTCTTTCATCCATAGAAGAGGAAGTGGCTGAGAGATATAATGAGGAGCTGGTAAAGAACGGTTTTGTACTGGAACACTTCGGGGGACATGAGTACGCACTATCCGAGATACCGCTGAACCTCTACGGAGTCGATCCCAGACTGTTTCTTCTGGAACTCCTCGATGAACTGTCAAAGGATATAAAGGGAAGCGTTATCAAGAGTATAAAGGAAAAGATAGCTACATGTGCATGTAAGGCAGCAGTTAAGGGTAACATGGAATTGAGCGAACCCGAAGCAAAAGAACTGTTAAAACAGCTTTTAGAAGCAGAGAATCCTTTTAACTGTCCTCATGGAAGACCTGTGATCATAGATCTGACAAAGAGAGAGGTCGAGAAGAAATTCAAGAGGATTTTGTAATTTTAGGAGAATACTATGGAGAAGAAGCCACCTCTGATAATAGTAACGGGACCTACTGCGGTAGGAAAAACCGCGCTTTCTGTAGAACTGGCACTCAGGGTAGGCGGAGAAATCATATCCGCTGATTCCATGCAGGTATACAGAGGCATGGATATAGGAACGGCTAAAGTCAGGGAAGAGGAAAAAAAGGGAGTTCCCCACTATCTGATAGATATACTGGATCCGGATGAGGAGTTTAACGTGACCATCTTTAAACAGATGGCTGAAGAGCGTATAGCAGATATCCTGTCTCGGGGAAAAATTCCGATAATAGCAGGGGGGACAGGATTCTACATTCAGTCCGTACTGTATGATGTGGAATTCACCGATTTTGATGAAGAAAAAAGAGCGGAAATAAAAGCCTTGCTTGAAGATACCCTGGAGCAGAAGGGTATAGACTTTATGTATGAAAAGCTGCAAGAGACCGATCCCGAATATGCTGAAGTAATACACAAGAATAATATAAGGCGTGTACTTCACGGACTGGAGTTTAATATCCTGACAGGTGGAAAACTCTCCGAACACAATGAAGAGCAGAGAGAAAGAACAAGCCCGTATAACTTTTTATACTGTGTCCTAAATGATGACAGGGCAAAGGTCTACGGAAGGATAAATTCACGTGTGGATGACATGCTGAGGGAAGGCCTGGCAGATGAAGTAAGAGCACTGCTGGCTAAGGGATATTCACGAGACCTTCCTTCGATGCTGGGACTTGGATATAAAGAGATGGCGGACTATCTGTCCGGTGACTGCACTTATGAGGCAGCAGTAGAACTTATAAAAAGGGATACCAGACATTTTGCAAAAAAACAGCTCACCTGGTTTAAACGTGAAAAAGATACCATGGAAGTAAACCGGATGAAGTATGAGACAGTGGATGATATGCTTAATCTTATAATATCAGGGATGAAGCTGAGAGGTATTTTATAACAAAATTGAAGACGAAGAGTGTTAAATGTGTCAAAGTCACCTCGAAAACGCCTTCAGCGTTTCCTCGGTAACAAAACGATGCTTCGCATCTCATTTCAGTCGGGGCTTGAACCCCGCCTGAAACGAAGATCTCCCCCCACCTTCGCTACGCTAAGAGGTGGAGGATATCTTCTGTTTTGTTATACTGAGGAAAAGCAGAAAGTAATTTCAGGGTGATATAGACTATGGAGGAAAAAATGGAGAATACACAGGAAACGAAGGATTTCTTAAAGTCTTTCGGATTATCAGAAGAGACTATAGCACTGGGAGAAAAGTACGAGAAGGAACTTAAACCCCGTTTTGAAGAGATAGACAAAATCGCTGAATACAACCAGCTTAAAGTAATAAAAGCAATGCAGGACAACAGGTTGAGCGATATTCATTTTGCGGCTACTACCGGGTACGGATATAATGACCTCGGACGAGAGACTCTGGAGAAGGTATATGCTTCGATATTCCATACAGAGGATGCACTGGTACGTCCACAGATCACCTGCGGAACACATGCGCTGACCATAGCTTTAGCTGCTAACCTTAGACCCGGAGACGAACTGTTCTCACCTGTGGGAAAGCCCTATGATACACTTGAAGGAGTCATAGGTATCACCAAGCAAAAAGGTTCTCTGGCTGAATTTGGTATAACCTACAGACAGGTAGACCTGCTCGATGACGGCAGTTTTGACTACGAGAACATAAAGAAAGCCATAAATGATAAAACAAAGCTGGTGACCATCCAGCGTTCAAAGGGATATCAGACAAGACCCACACTTTCGGTAGAAGCTATAGGTGAACTGATAGCATTCATTAAGGGGATAAAGCCCGAAGTGATAGTGATGGTAGATAACTGCTACGGTGAGTTCGTGGAAAAAATCGAGCCCACGGATGTAGGAGCCGATCTCTGTGTGGGATCACTCATCAAAAACCCCGGAGGAGGACTGGTGGCATCGGGCGGATATATAGCCGGAAAAGCAGAGTATATAGAAAATTGTGCGTTTAGATTAACAGCTCCGGGACTCGGAAAAGAAGTAGGTGCTACGCTTGGTATAAACCAGAGCATGTTCCAGGGACTTTTCCTGGCACCCACAGTAGTGGCATCGGCATTGAAGGGTGCGATATTTGCAGCCAGGATATATGAAGATCTCGGATATCCCGTGATACCTAACGGAACTGAACCGAGATATGACATCATACAGGCGGTAACACTGGGCTCTGCAGAGAAACTTATAGCGTTCTGCGGAGGCATACAGGCTTCTTCACCGGTAGACAGTTTTGTAGTGCCCGAGGGTTGGGCTATGCCGGGATATAACAGTGATGTCATCATGGCAGCAGGCAACTTTATACAGGGTTCTTCCATAGAACTTTCTGCAGACGGCCCCATAACAGAGCCTTATGCGGTATATTTTCAGGGCGGACTTACCTGGTATCATGCGAAACTCGGTATACTGACTTCACTTGACAGGGTACTCAAGGTATCATAACGTCAAAAAATATACAGGAAAACCCGCATTGCAAATTTTTACTATACATTTGAGTACGTTTGTGGTATAATAATTAAGTGTGCGAATCGCTTCTGCGAGTAGGAAAGGAAATCCATGAAGTATATGACAATAAAGGAACTTCCCGAAAGTGAGCGACCTTATGAAAAATGCGAAAAATATGGCGCATCGGTACTGTCTGATTCAGAACTGCTGGCCATAATCATTAAGAGCGGGAATAGGAATGAACGTTCAACCGACCTGGCATCGAGAATCCTGATGATGAAAGAAGCCAGGTACGGTTTAAATGTCTTAAATCATGTATCCATGAAGGAGCTGTGCTCCATAAATGGCATAGGCAAGGTCAAAGCTATACAGCTGATGGCCGTCGCCGAACTGTCAAAGAGAATGGCGGAAGATATAAAAAGAGAAGGGATTACTTTTGAAGATTCTGACTCTATCGCCGGTTTCTATATGGAGAAGATGAGACATCTGGAACGGGAACAGACAAGACTCCTGCTTTTTGACATGCGGATGAAGATGATATCCGATATGGAAATCTTCAAAGGAACGGTTGGAAGATCGTTTATGGAGCCGAGGGAGATACTGATAGAAGCATTAAAAGCAGATGCGGTATCATTTGTGCTTTTGCATAATCATCCATCGGGAGACCCCACACCATCGACGGCGGATATTGAGATTACTAAAAGGCTGAAAAACGCCGGTGATCTTATAGGGATTAAGCTTAAAGATCACATCATAATCGGGGATAAAAGATATGTCAGCCTAAGGAGTACAGGTGAGTTGTAGAATACTCCTCATCCGGCTACAAAGCAGCTACCTTCCACGTTAATTAGTATAAAAGGAGAAGAGAAATGGCCAGGGTATACGGTATAGATATGGGAACAAGTTCCTTGAAGATATATCAAAAAGACAAGGGCGTCATCTATAACCAGAAGAATGTCATTGCTCTTTTCGATAAGAAAAAAGTTATAGCCTTCGGAGACGAGGCCTGGAAGATGGATGGTAAAACACCTCCCAATATCGAGGTATTTTATCCCATGAGATCCGGTGTTCCTGCTGATATAGGGAACATGGTGACTATGCTGAATCTGGTGTTTGACAGCCTGGCAGATAAGTATGGGAAGTTGAACGGAGCAGAATTCCTGATAGCTATTCCGACAAACATCACGGAAGTAGAAAAACGCGCATTTGTCCACCTGCTCGATTCTACCAACATAAAGCCGAAGCAGGTAAAAGTGGTGGACAGACCCGTAGCCGATGCATTGGGAGCTGATATAGACATTAAAGAGGAAACAGGCGCCATAGTAGTGGATATGGGCGCGG
>JAEEKN010000143.1 GCA_016282435.1 Lachnospiraceae bacterium
ATACAAACTTTGTCTATATGATTAAAGTTATTAAAAGCAGATAAAGTAATAATCACACAGTCTCCCTTATTCCATGATCTTGCCGGTTCTCCATAATAAACAAGATCACTCATCGCATTCTCGGCATCTTGTTTGTTATTTGACTCATTTTCTGAGACATCGGTCTGATCACAGCCACTTAAATATGTATTACTGCTTACAGGTTGTACCGGGATATTATTTCCACAGGCGGACAGGCAACCGACTGAAAGGGGCATTACGATCAGGTCAGTTTTTTTCATGCTGTACTCCTTTCATCGGATAGTAAAACAGTATGTCTTACACAATTATTAATATCTCTCAGATTGACATGTTATATCAAGAAATCCATCGAAAACCCGGTTAAAAGTGAGGAGCGTATCTTTTTCATTATACAAAATCACCTCATATCCAAGCAGCCAACACTTAGTTGCTAAACCTGTAAATAGTATAATACTTTATTCTTTACCTGATCTTTTTTGTGTCTGTAGGGGGCGGAGACATTTCAAAAAACAGTTGACAAAATGGTTTATCCGGAATAAACTGAATATAGTTTACATCGAATAAACCAAAGGAGAAAAATACTATGGAAGTAGAATTAGGCGAGATCCAAGCAGAATTTGCCGAGATCATATGGAAAAATGAACCGGTGACATCAAGGAGACTTGTTGAGATTTGCGAGAAGGAACTGAGTTGGAAGAAATCCACCACATATACTGTCCTTAGGAAACTTTGTGAAAAGGGGCTGTTTAAGAATGAGAATGGTACTGTTACTTCGGTTGTTTCAAAGGAACAGTTCAATGCGAGCAGGAGCGAGCAGTTTGTACAGGATACTTTTGACGGATCGCTTCCCGCGTTCATCGCGGCTTTTACATCACGCAAGAAGCTGACAAAAAAAGAGATCGACGAGATTCAGAAGATGATAGACGAGCATAAAAAGAGGAAATGAGATGGAAACAGTATTTATAAAACTTCTGAATATGTCGATAAGCGCAAGTTGGCTGATTTTGGCGGTTGTAATCATCAGATTATTTTTGAAGAAGGCTCCCAAATGGTCAGTCTGTCTTCTGTGGGGGTTCGTTGCGCTTAAGCTGATAGTTCCGTTTTCCTTTAAGAGTATTTTTAGCTTGATTCCCAGTGATGAGGTGATACCGGAAACTATTGCAACAGAGGCACATCCACATATAACTTCCGGAATAATCTATGTTGATACAGCGGTGAATCCTGTTATGGAAGCGCATTTAGCACCACAGGTTGGAGACAGTGCGAATCCAATGCAGATAGTAATCTTTATAGCAAGCCTTGTATGGTGTATCGGTATGGTCATATGTCTGATATATGCTATGACGAGTTTCATCATTCTCAAGAGGAAGGTCCGAGCATCTAAAAAAATTTCAGAAAAAATTTATGTCTGTGATGATGTAAAATCTCCGTTTATACTCGGAATCCTAAGACCAGTCATTTATATACCATCCGGTATGAATAAGGATACCCTTGATTATGTGATCGCCCACGAAAATGCACATCTGAAGAGGGGAGATCATTTCTGGAAGCCCCTTGGATTTCTCACACTGTCGGTATACTGGTTCAATCCTTTATGCTGGCTGGCGTATATCCTTTTATGCAGAGATATAGAATTCGCCTGTGACGAAAAGGTTATCCGGGATAAAGATAATGCGTATGTGAATTCCTATTCACAAGCATTGCTGGATTGCAATGCGCACAGGAGGGTTATCGCTGCGTGCCCTCTGGCATTTGGCGAGACGGGAGTGAAGGAGCGTATTAAAGGTGTGCTGAACTATAAGAAACCGGCGTTATGGATAATAATAGCAACTGTCTGCATATGTATAGTTATTGCTGTTTGCTTTCTTACTAACCCCGGAGATAAGGGAATGGATATAGAGGATGTTGATGTAAACATGGCTGGTTTTGATGTTGAAGATGGTGCGAGTTCAGTAAGCGTAGGAGAAGTAAAAAATCTTTCTAACCCGCCTCAGCTTAAAATCATATATGCTGGAAATGAGTGTATTTCTACGAGGGGGACGTATTCGTGGTCATATGAAAATAGTGATGGAACAATGACAGATATCGAGGCTGACAGCGCGCATCCACTGTTTATGATGGATTCTATGAGCCGTTTTCTGCGTACAGATGATACTTCGGTAGTGACGTTGGATTTTGAAGAGGAACCGGATGAAGTGTATGTTCGCTGTTGGAAGAGCATGTATGCTGAAGATGAGAACAGCTATGAGGCTAATTATGAAGAATTGCAATACTTAAAGGATTCGGGAGAGTTAAGAATACCTGAGGAACCGGATCTTATATTTGAAGTGGTTGGATCATGGAAGAACGGGATGGCGCATTATTGTTTCTGTATAGTAAGTGGGATGCATTTAAAGAATCGTGATGAGGATTCCGTCGGATTTAATACAGATGAGCCGTTTGATGTGCTATCCGCTACTGCGCTGCCCGTGTATAAGAATAACGATTACTTTATCAGTTCATGTGAGTTGAGTGCAACTCAGGTCACCTATGTAGTAACTTTTGATACTCCCGTATATGGAGATAGGATTGTAGAAATCTATTTCCGTAAAGCGGATGGTGAACTGATAACCTTACAACAGCTTGCGGGCAATTGGACGGAGATTAAATTTTTATCAGAGGGAGACCCTGCACAAAACACCTATAGATATACGCAGTCTCTTGCAGATACGATAAATCCGTTATCTGTTTCGGGGGTAGTTATGAATGGGGTTGAATATTCATTTATGAATGATGACTATTACACCGGAGTAAACATTCCTGATACACTCAGACCGTTTCTTAGTCCATTTGCGGAAAGAAATGATACATTCTATGTGTATGCCTATGATGCTTGTGAAAAGATGGGGGCAGTGATCGAAAATGACGGGCGCAGCTATAAGATCTGTTATCGTGGCAACACATTGGAGCTTTCTATAAATGAACCAATTGTATATTTAAACGGAAATGAGAAACAAACAGGATCTTCAGCAATACTTGAGGGAGCTGAATTGCTTATACCCAAAACGTATATGGATTGTTTGGGGGTAAGGATCATGATGTACTATCCGGAAAGAGGGCCTGTCCATCCACCGAAGGAGTGGCTGATAACCCCGTAGGGCTGGTTATATAAGGATCATAGAAAAATAAATGGTCGGGATCAAAAGTGATCCCGACCGATTTTTTTATTCGATATTCTTGATGGTATCGGCGAAGAGGATCGAACCGTCACCTCCGGTAATGATGAACATAAACGGACGGTCTGCTGTAAAGTCAATCTCATTCTCGGGCAGGCTGGCGCCGTCAAATTGCATATCGGTTTAAGCTGCACCGGTCACACCTTCCTCATGGCAAAGGATGGAAGGGTTTAACTCGTGATTTTAATGAAGTGACAGGTCCCTTTGATGGAGATGAACCATGTCTGATAGATGTTGGGGAATACCTTGATGATGCAATCAAACACATGGATCAGGAAACAGTTCTACATATAGTGAAGGCGACCTTTATGTACGGGATATTCTCGATTCGGATTGGTTTGACGGAGGGGAAGGCGGATACAGGTATTATAAGCGGTGAGCGGCATTATAAGCCGCATCACCGCTTTATCAGTCTTATTGCTTTTGTATCTTCTCCCAGGCATCGGATCGGCACCGGCTCTCATAGTATCCGTCAAGGTATATAAGGACACCGAGATAGCTGGCCTGAGTGATCAAAAGAAGCAGGAGCAGGTTGATGTTCACATATTCGTGGATCAGTTCTCCGAACACTATAACGACAGCCAGAGAGAGGAGCAATACCTTCAGGGAGAGGTTGCACCAGCGTTTCCTGTAGTATAAAACCATGCGATAGATAACGTAGCAAATGCAGGTAATACCGGCAAAGATGAGGAGCAGGCTCAGGATCCGCAGAATCCACGCTGATCCTCCGGAAAAAGCATAGAGGGTTTCTGTTCAATGTCATTAAGTTTACATTGAATGAATAACGGACTAATCTCAAAATAAGTAAGAGCGATGGAGATATTTATATCTTCAATCGCTCTTGTTTTATTTCTGAACATCACAATAAGACAGACAAAAGTCTGCCAAAAAAAGG
>JAEEKN010000144.1 GCA_016282435.1 Lachnospiraceae bacterium
AGAAAAGGTAAAGGATGGTTATGGAGTATTAAAGACCTTGGAGAGGGTCTCTAAACACTACTACTATATAATACGAGGGAGAAAAATGAACGAGACATTAAAGGTACTGGAGACAAGAAGAAGCTGCAGGAAATTCAAACCGGACATGGTAGATAAAGAATCGCTGGATGCGATCATCAAGGCAGGAACGTATGCCGCTACGGGAATGGGAAAACAAAGTCCTATCATCATAGCGGTCACAGATAAGAGTCTCAGGGACAAAATCTCAGAGGAAAACAAAAAAGTCGGAGGGTGGAGCGGAGAATTCGACCCATTCTACGGAGCCCCTGTCATTCTGATCGTACTGGCTGATAAGAATGTACCGACACATGTATATGATGGTTCTCTCGTAATGGGTAATCTGATGAACGCAGCAGAGAGTCTTGGTGTAGCCAGCATCTGGATCCACAGGGCAAAGGAAGAGTTTGAATCCGAATTTGGAAAAGATCTGTTGAAGAATTTTGGAATAGAAGGAAATTACGAAGGCATCGGACACTGTGCACTCGGATATGCCGCAGAGCCTGCAAAGGATCCATCACCCAGAAAGAAAAATTACGTGTACTACTTATAAGATCAAGTTATTACAAAGAAAAGAACTTCCAGAGGCCGTATTAAGGCTTCCGGAAGTTTTGTTTTACAGTCTATTCGTACGATATGCTACTTATGGTTCCGTCAAAATACACAAAGTCCCCATCCGGATAGTTCCAAATAGCTTTAAAACAGGTGGGATGTTTGATCCTATCATCCCCAATCTTATAGTCTCCACAGACAGCAGACCACGGTACATACTCTACCGAGCCATCCAATCCGGTAACAGCACGGTCATTTGTGGAAAAAGAAATCATTTCATAATCCTCATTGAATGTGAAAATACCACTGACTGTCTGACCGTAAGCTGTAATCGTAGCTTTCACCTGATATTCACTGATCTCTTCAAATGCTATATAATCCTGAAGAAGAGCAGTCGGAACAAACATACTCTCAGCTAAGAATGTTGCAAGACATGCTTTATCCATATCCTCACCTGTTTGATCAAAAAGGGTGATCAACTTCGCTATAACACCCTTCATCCCTCCCCTGCCATCGCAGTAATAATCATACCCTTGAAAAGGGATCCCGAACATACTGCTCTCGATCAGAGCCAGACGACAGGGACAGGAGACATAATCATACTGGGTATAATCAATCGTAAGATTAGGCCCACTCCTTCCTTGACTAAAAGCAACATCATGATACTCCATCTTTACAAGGTTCATTTTGGGCTTTCCAATATATCCGTTGTTCTCAATGTACTTTCTGATAGCAGTGGGAAAATCTTTAAACTCGTCAGAAGTAAACACTTCATCGCCTGTATATATCATATTTTTTGTCTGTAACTCCTCTGTATCCTTTTTGAAGTCGGATTTCAAAGGGGAATACGGGATACAAAACCAAACGATCAATAACAGGAATACTACTGTAATACTAATCAAAACTATCATCTTTTTTCTCTTCCTCATATGACAAGGCTCCTTTATAATATTCACTAAAGGTAATATATTACCTAATACGATATAAAATGTAACATATTACCTAATATTTGTCAAGCTTGAATTAAAATAATTTAAAAAATTCTCTGAACCAACGATTAGCAAAAAAGTTTTCATAATAGCACAAATTATTGTAAAAACTTGATAAATGTTATATAATAAAAAGAGGATCTATGGAACATGTCTAAGGCTTGTCGAGATGCATGAAAAGGAGGCTCGGAATGCAATCATTTCAATATGTGAGGACACATAGTAGGAAAGAGCGTAGTTCTATGATTGAGGTGTTAGAAAAAAATGGGTATTCGACAGAGCAAGATTATCGGAACTTGACTAAACAGGATATTTTGGAATCGAAGCTTCCTTTTAGGGTAGATGCAACATCAAAGACATATGGTTTAATGGGTAATGTTACTTGTGCGGCAGCTGCGGCAAGCAGTAATGCTTTGACAGAGTATAATGATTTCATATTAAAACCGGATATATTGGAAAATATGATTGAAAATTTGTTGGAAACTTCATTCTGGATAATAGATGTACTTCCTCGTCGTGTGAGTAAGGCGAGAGCAAAGCAGTATTCAGATTTGGAAAAAGTTTTTCTGCATTCGGAAGAACTTTTGAAGAAACACTATAACATAATATTAAAGCTTAATTGTTACTACAACCTAAAGATGGTGGATTTTGATGGGCATGAACTTGGTGATGCAGATCCGGAGAAACTTTCTGAATATATAGGGCATAAACCGGTGTATTTTCTTTTTGAAGATTCGCTGATATCACTTGATCCTGATGACATGCACATGACACTTTATAATCCGTCAAAGACTATTCTGTCTACTGTAAAGCAGATAGCAACATCGGAAGGTATGTTTTTATGGAAGCCCGGAAAATAAAAAACGATGTGAGATCAAGAGTCGAAATAAGAACATAAAAAAATGTGCCAGAGAAGGTTCGTAGTTTATAATCGATACCCATTCGCCAATTATCCTGTAGCTGATGCCGGATATGGTTCCTATAACAATTACCTGTTCTGTCAGGAGCACGGCATGGAAAAATACATGAAGTTTACAATGTATAAGAAGGAAACAAGCGATGATAAATATCACAACGATCCATTCCGTGCAGTAAATTTCAAGACTAATGAAAACGGGAAGATGG
>JAEEKN010000145.1 GCA_016282435.1 Lachnospiraceae bacterium
GATATCCCCCACCTCTTAGCGTAGCGAAGGTGGGGGGAGATCTTCGTTTCAGGCGGGGTTCAAGCCCCGACTGAAATGAGATGCGAAGCATCGTTTTGTTACCGAGGAAACGCTGAAGGCGTTTTCGAGGTGACTTTGACCATAAATGAGATGTTTGGTTCGGTTTATTTTAGTGTTGCGAAATAAATAATAGTGTAGTAAAATAGAATCCGAGTTTATAAACACCCAAATTTTTTTTCGGGAGGACAATATGAAGAAATTTCTAAAAATCACTCTAGGCTGTGCCATATTAGTAGTATTGATGGCACTTTCGTCTTACAAACCGGCAGCTGCCGAGGCAAAAGCTATCGATATCCATGAAGATACCTTTAAGGTAGATCTGGACGGAAACGGAAAAGATGAAGAGATTTACACGAGAATAGAATATACCACGGATGACTGGTTATATAGTATCGACGGCTCTATAAACGGCAAGAAGGTATATTCACAAATTTTTGAAGATAATCAATGTATTTTCAGGGGAGACGTAAGTTATATTGATATCAATCCTAAAGATAAATATAAAGATGTGATCATTACAGTCGAGGATGAGTTTTCGTGCCGGGAAAAAGTTTATAGATATAAGAAGAAAAAACTGAAGCTTCTGTTTGATACAGATTGGGTTGGATTCATGGAGGGGTTAGTACCCGAACAGAAAAATGATAAAAATGTACTGATGTATGAACAGATTACAACTTCAATAGGCAACTGCTTCTATGTAGTAACCAACAACAAGATAAAAAAGCAGAAGCTTAAGGAGATAAAGCCCAAGGATGGCATTTATACTGTGGTTGACGAATCATGGGGCGGCAGGGACTATACCTTTACTCTTGCAAAAGACGCAGAGATATATAGCAAGCCTGATGGAAAAAAAGTAAAGAAGACATTAAAAGAGGGTACCGAGTTCTATGTGACAAAACTTAAACTGATTAAAGGTGAGTATGCTCTTATCAGTTTGGTAGACGGTGAGAGCGAAATAGGATGGCTGGATCTGTCTCAGCAGTCATATGAGGATATGCTTGTAACAAGAACGTATTTTGCAGGATAAATAAAAAAGTAAAAAATTACCTGACATTTTGTCAGGTAATTTTTATATTTGTTATGGCAACCTGGTCACCGGTGATGGCAGCGTATAACGGTTTGTTAATATTGGTCAAAATAACCATATTACGGATCGCTATGCCTGCATTCTCGGTGATTATAGTTATCCTATTGTCTTCATACCTGAAGCTGACTTCAGCATCAAATCCGTCACAGTTGTACTTTCTCCATGTATCCCAGTCTTTGAAAGCCTCTGTCTTTGTGACATTCAATTTGGCAGATGCGTCGGGGTCACATTCCCAAAATTCGCCGTCAAAGCGCATAAATGCCAGATCACGATATGATTTGCTGTTCACAATGCCATCATCTGAGCAGAATATGTCTATAAAAGGGCAATGCCATACAAGTCTGGCAGTGGGGAGGCATTTGGCGTGGAATGATATACGGAGACCGTCTTTTAGCAGGATACCTTCGGAATGATCTGAGCGGTAGCCGTCTACCTGCACGTTGGGAATATCGCCGGCAGTATCGTTTATGTAGCTGATTTCTTCAGCAATTCTAGGAATGTAATCGGCAGGGGTTTCGTTTTCTGATTTTATTGTATTGATATCTTTGTATATGCAGTGCTCCCCTGTAAGACCTATAAACATAAATCTGGTGCAATCAGGAAGGGCTATGATAATTTCTGCCGACTTTGTTTTACCGTATATACGAATTAGTGCGTGATCTTTTATCCTGACGGCTTCTATAAGATAATCGCCGTTTTGCTGTACTTTTCCGGTATCTTTATCCGATATGGTGGTTTGAATTTTTCTGGCACCTCTTGTAACAGACTCGGTAATGTTCATTATCTCTCCGTACTCGAAATAATTCAGATCTGTTATTTCTTTGGCATCAGTGTGGACTTTGCCGTCAAGTGAATCGAACAAAACTAAAGAGAGAAGAGGACGTATACCTGTAGCTTCTTCGTTAGATATTAGAGAAAGGGATATGGTAGTCATGCATGAAGTAATAAGAATTCCGTCTGATACTGTGCTTCTGTATCCGTCGATGGCGAACTCGTTTTCGCCCTGGCTACTGTTGATCTCTTCGCGTTCGCTCATGGCATATTCCAGGTCTTCATCTATAAGATGGAGCATAAGACGGGCATATTCGGGGTCAAACTGTGTCCCGGTGCCTTTTACTATTTCTTCACGCACTTTCTGTTGCGGTATGGGATCACGGTAACTTCTTTTTGAAGACATTGCATCGTAAGCGTCTGCCACGGAGATTATACGAGCCATTTCAGGTATCTCTGTACCTTTAAGCCCGTTCGGATATCCTTTCCCATCGTAACGCTCATGATGACCGAGTGCACCGACACTTAAGTAAGGGAATTCGTTTATGCTTCCGAGTATCTGTGCTCCGAGGGTGGGGTGTTGTTTGATTTTTTCGTATTCTTCAGGGGTCAGACGTCCTTCTTTTGTGATTATACTTTCAGGAATGCCTATTTTTCCTATATCATGAAGAAGACCGGCATAGTAGATTTCGTCACATTCAATTTCACTTTTACCGTTCATCGAGGCAAGCCTTCTGGAGTATTCGGCTACTCTTGATGAATGACCGTGTGTATATTTGTCTTTTGCATCTATAGAATTTGCGAATGCTGTAATAACTTCTTTGGTTAGTGTTTTTAGCTTGGTACCGGCTGTTTCTACTTCGTGAACATAGTTGTCCAGTTTGTTGTTCAGTTCCTGACGGTAGACTATGGACAGATATATGTAATATTCAAGCAGGCACAGAGCGGTTATTGCATCGGTATAGCTGGGGTCGACAGCTTTATATTCGAAAACAGCCACAATTACTGCCTGAACAAATATAATAATAAGCACCACACTTTTCCTTTTATTGTTTTTGCGGAAAGAATTAACGGAGATACAAAAAAGTATGATGAGATATAATAACTGAGATAAGTATATAACCGGGTGCAGGGGTCCCGAATACCAGCGATTGTCATCGCCGATAAAAAAAGCTATGTTGCTTCCGAACAGGGCTGTCGAAAAAATGACAGCGTTGATGATAGCGGGAATTATGCAAAGCAGTTTATGCTTGTTTGCGTTTAGTATTATCAGTATTTCTATCAGAATAAGACACGGACGGAGAATATAGCCTGCAGTAGTTAAAAACGTATGCAGTTTTATTGTATTTTTGACTTCTTCGGGACTGAGACAGGTGATATCTGTGTTTTGGTTTATTGTTGAAATGATTGTTATTACTATCATTATGACAATATCTACTGCAAACAGGTTTGCCACAGGTATCTTTACATCCCTGTTCACGAACATCATTGCCAAAAGAGTGAGCAGGATCATAAGCGGCATAAAATTTAAAATAAAATAATGCAACATATATAAAACCTCGAAAAATAAGGTGTAATGTCTTTTTTAGAAGAATAATACCATATATGTCTATATTTTTCAAGATTAATATCTGTTTGATATTTATTAAATTTTATGTATAATGTACATATAGACTTTCTGAAAGGAGATAGACGACGGTATGTCCGACGATTTTAAAAGAGAATGGGCCACCGCAAAGGAAGAACTGATACATGAGATGGAGTTTTTGGGCTTTAGCCGGGAACTTGGCGTACAGGTGGCCGCGAACCTGGGTAGTCCCAAAGCCATAAAACGGATGACAGCCTATCTTTGTTATGTAAAACCACGTACGGAAGAACTGGTTGTAGACGAAATGCTGGCAATCTGCAGCGAGATAAGTTCATGGAGAGACAAGAAAATGAGCGAAGAGGCCAATGCTAAAATTACAGAAATGCTGAATAGTGATATCCCGTTTGACTTAGAAGATGATATTTGATATAATAAAAGATGCGAAGCATCTTTTATTACCGAGGAAACGCTGAAGGCGTTTTCGAGGTGACGTCCCCTAAAGATGCGGAGCATCTTTTATTACCGAGGAAACGCTGAAGGCGTTTTTGAGGTGACGTGCCTAAAAGATGCGGAGCATCGATTTTCAGAGTTTAAATAAGGAGAGCATACATATTTTGAACAGTGATATAAGAAACAAATTAAAGGAATTGCAGGATGTAAAATATAGGGATTTTCAGAAGAATCTCATCCCTACGGTAGCGCCCGAAAGTATTATAGGTGTCAGGACACCGGAACTTAGGAAATATGCCAAACAGCTTGTGAAAGAAGAGGATGTGTTTGAATTCCTCCATAGGCTGCCTCATGATTATTTTGACGAGAATCAGCTGCATGCGTTTATTCTTTCGGAAATGAAGGACTACGATGTTTGCATAGAAGAAGTGTGCAGGTTTCTTCCTTTTGTTGACAACTGGGCTACATGTGACCAGATGTCACCAAAGATTTTCAAAAAACATCTTACGGAGCTTTTGGAGCATATCAAGAGATGGATAGCATCCTCGTCTACATATACGGTAAGATTTGCTATAGGAATGCTGATGCAGTATTATCTGGATGCGGAATTTGATATAGATTATGCCGAACTTGTTGCCGGCGTAAAGTCGGATGAGTACTACATCAATATGATGATTGCATGGTATTTTGCTACAGCTCTGGCAAAACAGTATGATAATGTGCTTCCGTTTATTGAGGATTGCAGACTGGATAGCTGGACTCATAACAAAGCAATCCAGAAATCGATAGAAAGCTACCGGATCATGCCGGAACAGAAGGCATATCTGAAATCGTTAAAGATAAAGAAGTCTGAGATTTCGTGATCATCTGATCTGATAAACAAATGCCCACAATGGAAAACAGCTTCCATTGTGGGCTGAGACAAATGGATTATTTGTTCGGTTCGTTTTCGTATCGGTAATGTTCTACCCAATGCATATCGGGCGGCGTTTTTAACGCCGCTTTTGCATATATGTTATCTTTGTGGACAAAACGAAATCTGTCAGGATTGGTCTCGGGATCTATAGGATTGTTCCATTCACGGGAATCTGCTGAAGAATTCCTGTTATCACCCAGACAGAAGTAACAGTCTTCGGGTACGTAGTATGGTCCGTAATCTCCACGGGGCTTGTTTTTGAGATAGGGTTCGTCCAATGGTACTGTGGAATCGTTTATATATACCAATCCGTCTTTTATGACTACCTTTTCGCCGGGCAATCCGATGACTCTTTTTACATAAACTTCACTGTCTTTGTGATATTTTTTCTCTGTGTCTCCCAAAGATTCATCTTTACAGTAGGTAAGTTCGGGGTCAATTTCGTATTTTGACTTGTAACTTAGGGGATATTCAAAAAAGATGACATCTCCCCGCTCAGGGTCGGAAAACAGATACGCGAGTCTGTTGCCGATCACATGATCGTCCTTTTTTAATCCGGGCATCATGGAACCTGATATAATTTCAGCTTTCATAATGACAAATTCTGTGATAAAAAGGGCCAAAGCAAAGGCTATAACTATTATTATACCCCAACTGATTATTTCCTTTTTCCAGTCTATCGGCTTCTTTTCTTCTTTTTCAGTGGTTTTATCCATTGTTTCGTTTGTCCTTTCAATACTTTTTGAGAACAATTGACTTGCACGATTCCCCATTATAAACGATTATGGAATGAATTTCAAGTAAAATCACATAAAAACGTGGATTTTCCGAAATCTGATCCTGAATAATATTCGAACGCGGTCTGTGCAGCGGTATCGTCTTCAAATAATCCGAAAACGGTCGGCCCGCTTCCGCTCATCAGTGTTCCGTTAGCACCCAATTCCTTCATTTTTGTCTTTATTTCGGAAATGACGGGGTGGAGGCTGACAGTTACGTCCTCTAAGACATTGCCCAGATTATCACACAGCTTTTTTAAAGATCCTTCTTTTATGGCTGAGATGCAGCTGTCTATATCGGGATGAACGGTTGATTCATCAAGCCGGAGGTTTTTATATACTTCTCCGGTGGATACGCTGACGGAGGGCTTTACTATCAGTACTTTGGCTCTGGGAGGAGAGGGGAGCGGGGTGAGTATATCTCCGATGCCCTCGGCAAGTGCTGTACCTCCGGTTATGCAATACGGTACGTCGGCACCGAGCTTTACCCCCATTTCACAAAGCTGTTCGGTTGTAAGATGTGTACCGTACAGTAAGTCCATAGCTTTTAATGCAGCGGCAGCATTCCCGCTCCCGCCTGCCATCCCGGCTGCGACAGGTATGTGTTTTGTGATGGTGCAGAATATACCGTCGTAGATTTTCATGGTCTCCTTAAACAGGCGGATAGCCTGATAGACTATGTTTTTTTCATTAGTAGGGAGATAGGGCAGGTTTGCTTTTAAAATTATGGAGGGCTTTTTTCTCTTCTCAAAATAAAGTGTGTCATGCAGGGAAATAGTCTGCATGATCATTTTGAGTGAATGATACCCGTCTGGAAGAGTGTCGAGTACATCAAGTCCCAGATTTATTTTGGCGTATGATTTTATTGTTGTATGCGTCATTTCTTTACCTTCTGTCTATCAGTTGTTCTTTAGTGACCCCAAAGGGTATTTTGCCGCATATATAGCAACAAGTAGGAGGTGATGGTACACCCCCTACTTAATGTAATGGATTTACTTGTTTTATTTGATGGTTTCTGCAGAGGTTTCGGATTCAGTGCTTTTTTTCTCGGAAGAAGAGTCTTCTGCAGGACGATTTCCGAGAGTTACAGGTATTTTCATCTCTTCAAATACCCCTGCTACCTGTCTTTGTATTGTCAGGGTTACGGTTGTACCTGCTCTTGTACTTCTGAGTTTCTCCAGAAGTGCGCTTGCTTCAGTGGTAGGATATCCGTCTATTTCGGTGATGATATCTCCGAAAATGATTCCGGCCTTCTCAGCTGCACTGTCTTCTAAAACATTTGATACATATATTCCAACAGGCCAATTGTATCTTTTGGACATGGATTCTGTTATAGGTTCATAATTGATCCCAAGGAAGCCCTGTTCTTCAACGGCCAGTGTTTCTCTGGATGCGAATTCGTTGAGAATGGCTTCGGCGCGGGTGATGGGAATGGCGTATCCCATGCCTTCTACGTAACTGCCGCTTATCTTGGCATTGTTTATACCAATGACTTCACCGTTGATGTTAAGAAGAGCTCCACCGCTGTTGCCGGGGTTAATGGCAGCATCAGTCTGAAGAAGTCCGGTGAATGTCTGGCCGTCTATTGTAAGTTCTCTGTCTTTACCGCTGATGTAACCTACGGTTACGGATTGACCGTATCCTAAAGCGTTTCCGATTGCAATGGCCATTTCTCCGACTTTGATGCTGTCGGAATTACCGGTTTTTGCAACAGTGATTGCATTTAATGTGGATTCGGACAGATCTGAAAGGTTTATCTCAAGTACGGCAAGATCGGCCACTTTATCCTGTCCTTTTACAGTGGCGGGAGCAGAGGTACCGTCTATGAACTTGACTTTTATGTCCTTTGTTCCGGAAACTACATGGTTATTCGTAGCTATCATCAACTGTGTATCTGTTCTCTTGATTATGATACCAGAGCCTGCTGAAGGACTTTCGTAAGTTCCGTACCAGTAGTTATATGTTTCGGTGATGCAGTCGATGGCAACTATAGCTGACATGTTTTCTTCAACTACCTTGGATACATCGGTTCCTGTAAATGTAGCTCCGTCGATGACATTTGTTGAAGGAATATTGGTTCCTACAGCAGGGTCAAGATTGAGACGGGCACTGTTCTTGTTATCTGAAGTTGTTACCTGAACAGTCGGGTTGGTATTGTTGAACAGTTCGGGGTTTTGCTGTTTGTAAATATATGTTATAAGTACGAATACGCCGGCTGCTACCAGGCCGAAAGCCACTGACATAGCAAGGCCTGCAAAAAACTTTCCTGCTTTACCGGGAGCTTTTTTGGTGTTTCTTCTGTGAGAAGCGTTACCGGGATAGATGCTGTTTACGTTCTGTTCGTATCCGGGCTGTCCCGTAGAATAGGGGGTTTGACCATATCCGTTACCGGCATAAGCCTGGGTGTACCCCTGGTAAGGTGCGTTAGGGTAGCCTGCAGGCTGTTGATACGTCCCGTTATAATTCTGTCCCTGGGTATACGCTTGCTGTCCCTGATACTGAGCCTGATAAGGCTGGTTTTGATAACCTTGCGCCTGATAGCCCTGATATCCTCCCTGAGGATACTGATTCGGTGTATAGTAGTTGTATTTACTGTAAGGGTCGGCGCCTGCCTGGTTTTGGTCATTTATGCCTGCAGGATTATCTGATGTTGTGTTATCGGTGGTTTCTTCAGATGCTTTCGACTCAAAAGCTTCAGTTTTCTGCTCATTGGTGTTTACAGCGCCTGTTTCGGAAGCCGGTGTTTCTGAAGTTACTGTTTCAATAGTTTCCTCTACCGGAGTTGTAGTGTCACTGACAGTGTTTTCTGTGTCGTTTACTATATTTTGTGTTTCATTATCGGTATATTCATCGTTCATGGTGTTACCTCCTTGTTCAAATGATGTTTCTGCATCGGGGATTGGCCTTATCCCTTTTTCTGCGTCTATTATAAAATCGAATTGTGATGATATTGTGAAAAAAGGAAGAAAAAAGTGTTAAAACAGGACACAATTAAAACACAATTTTTTAACTTGTAAAAAAAGTTCAAATATGGTAGTCTATATCAATGTAACGGAATATGCATGTTTTTATAGGCAGATGGAGTAATATGATAAGGGATAATCAGAAAACTATAAACCACCTGTTTATCATTATGGATGCCATTCTGATAGTAGGTGCTTATTTTCTGGCATATCCGATAAGATTCCGGGTTCTTTCATCGTTCGGCCCTTTTGCTATACAAAAAGGTGAAGGTTTCCTGAAATTTTCCGAATATGCACAGAATATATTATATCTTCTTCCGGGCTATCTGATCATATATAATATGTGCGGTTTGTTTAAACCGAATCGCGGACACAGCCGCATACGTCTGATCGGATCTCTGATAGAGGCAAATTTACTGGGAATTTTTTATTTTGCATTCCTGATCTATATTTTGAATATTGAAAATGTTTCTCGTTGGTTTTATCTGTCTTTCGGAGCATTGAATCTGTTTTTGGCGACAGGTTTCAGGCTTACTGTGACCAAGGTGGCCAGGGGTTTCAGAAAAAAAGGAAAAAACCTGAAGCATGTACTTCTTATAGGATACAGCCGTGCGGCAGAAGCATTTATCGACAGAATAAAGCAGAATCCCGAATGGGGATACTGGATCCATGGTATCCTGGATGATAATATGGTCCTTGATACAGAGTACAGGGGCGTAAAAGTATCGGGAGCGATTCTTGATCTGGAAAATATTATTATGGACAACGATTTTGACGAAATCGTTATTACACTGGGACTGGATGAGTACGAAAAACTGGAAGGCATAGTGAATATCTGTGAAAAGTCAGGTGTCCATACAAAATTTGTTCCGGATTATAACAATATGGTGTCTACGGTTCCGTATATTGAGGATCTGTACGGACTTCCTGTTATAAACATTAGAAATGTTCCTTTGACCAATACGATAAATCTCTTTATAAAGAGAAGCATGGATATAGTCATAGGTGGTATAGCGCTTATTATTGCTCTTATTCCCATGTTTATAATAGGGATAGTCATTAAATGTACTTCTAAGGGACCTGCCCTTTTTTCACAGATCCGCGTTGGAAAACACGGAAGAGAGTTTAAAATGTATAAATTCAGGTCCATGTACCTTGAAGACCCGGAAAAAGAAAAGGGTGAATGGACTACGAGAGGAGATAAGCGAGTCACTCCTGTGGGCAGATTTATCAGGAAAACGAGCCTGGATGAGCTGCCACAGCTGTTTAATGTACTTGGAGGCAGTATGAGTCTTGTGGGTCCCAGACCTGAAAGACCGCAGTTTGTCGAAAAGTTCAAAGAAGAGGTTCCGCGCTATATGATCAAGCATCAGGTTCGTCCGGGGATGACCGGCTGGGCTCAGATAAATGGATTAAGAGGGGATACTTCCATAAAGAAAAGAATAGAGTACGATCTTTATTATATAGAGAACTGGTCTGTTGGACTGGACTTTAAGATTCTTTTCCTTACGATATTTAAGGGATTTATAAACAAAAACGCGTATTGACGTACACGTAACCCAAAAGGAGTAGTATGGACGATAAAAATGATTCAATCATCAAAGATGATACTAATAATGAATATGAAAATGTATGCTATATCTGTCACAGGTCCGAATCTCAGGTAGGCAAGATGCTAAAAATGCTTGACAATATGTATATTTGCCCTGATTGTATGCAAAGAACATTTGATCTGATGAACAGCTCGGCAGCGTTTACCGGAAGCTCGCATGCGGCAAAGCCTGACAAGAAAAGCGAAGGCGGGCCGTCTGAGACTGATGCGGCCCAAAACGGGGAAAACAGCAAAACAGACGGAAATCACGCCGGTAAGGCTGCAGGTACTCCGGTGTTTGATTTTGGTAAAGGTTTCCTGAATTTTGATAACTTGATATTGCCCGGGTTTTTTAACAGTGATATGGGAGGAATACCTAAGAGCCAGAGGGTGAAGAAGGCGGCTCCCAAGAAAAAGGATGGAGAAAGTGAGCAGGCAGCTGTGCTTGATTTCAAGAAGCTTCCTCCTCCGCATAAGATAAAAGAACAGCTCGATGAATATGTGATCGGACAGGAACGGGCAAAAAAAATCATTTCCGTGGCGGTTTATAATCATTATAAGCGTGTGACTAAGGATCTTGACGGAAGTATTGAGATAGGCAAGTCTAACATGCTGATGATCGGACCTACGGGCTGTGGTAAAACTTATCTGGTCCAGACGCTGGCCAGGCTTTTAAACGTCCCTCTTGCCATAACGGACGCAACTTCACTTACAGAGGCCGGCTATATAGGCGATGATGTGGAAAGTGTGTTGTCAAAGCTTTTAAAGGCGTCTGACAATGATGTTGACAGGGCCGAAACCGGTATAGTATTTATTGATGAGATTGACAAAATCGCCAAGAAGAAAAACGTGACCAACAGGGATGTCAGCGGTGAGTCGGTTCAACAGGGACTGCTCAAACTCCTTGAAGGTGCTGATGTTGAAGTGCCTGTGGGCGCCACCAGTAAAAATGCCATGGTTCCCATGACCACGATAAACACCAAAAACATACTGTTTATCTGTGGCGGTGCATTTCCAGATCTTGAGGATATAATAAAGAAGCGATTGTCAAAGAATACACTCATAGGTTTCAATAATGATCTAAAAGATAAGTATGATAACGATCCGGATCTGCTTGAGAAGGTTAATAATGAGGATTTAAGGGAATTCGGTCTTATTCCGGAGTTTATCGGAAGACTTCCGGTGGTGTATTCACTTAAAGGACTTGATTCCAAGATGCTGGTCAAAATCATGAAAGAACCAAAGAATGCGATTTTGAAACAGTATCAGAAGCTATTAGAACTGGATGAGGTTGATCTTCAGTTCGATGATGATGCGCTTCTTGCTATTGCGGAAAAAGCTTTAGAGAAGAAGACCGGAGCCAGAGGTCTGAGATCCATAATAGAAGAGTTTATGCTTGATATCATGTATGAAATCCCCAAGGATCCTTCTATAGGAAGAGTGTTTATAACAAAGGATTACATAGAAGGAAAAGGCGGACCGAGAATAGTTTTAAGGGGTCAGGGTTAATATTTTTTTGTCGGATTCAAAAAAAATACTTGCAAATTTCGAAAAATGTAGTAAACTATCGTTTAGTTTATATATGAAATTAAGGAGAAACTTTATGATTGACTTAAAATTCTTGCGTGAAAACCCTGAAGTTGTTAAGCAGAATATCAGAAACAAGTTTCAGGACCAGAAACTTCCGTTAGTTGATGAGGTTATTGAGCTCGACGGTAAAAGGCGTGCTACCCAGCAGCAGGCAGATGACCTGAAGCAGAAGAGAAACACTATCTCCAAGCAGATTGGTACACTTATGGCTCAGGGAAAGAAGGAAGAAGCTGAAGAAGCGAAGAAGGAAGTGGCAGCTTTTGGAGACGAGCTTGCGGCTCTTGAGAAGAAGCAGGCTGAGCTTGAAGAGGAAGTTAAGAAGAGAATGATGATCATTCCCAATATCATCGATCCTTCTGTTCCTATAGGCAAGGATGATAGTGAGAATGTTGAAGTACAGCGTTTTGGTGAGCCTAAGGTTCCGGATTTTGAGATTCCTTACCATACCGAAATTATGGAGAAACTTCACGGAATAGATCTGGATGCTGCCAGACGTGTAGCCGGAAATGGTTTTTACTATCTTATGGGAGACATCGCAAGACTTCATTCCGCTGTGATTTCATATGCCAGGGATTTCATGATAAACAGAGGATTTACATACTGTGTACCTCCGTTTATGATCAGAAGCGAAGTAGTTACTGGTGTTATGAGTTTTGCCGAGATGGATGCCATGATGTATAAGATTGAGGGTGAGGATTTATATCTCATCGGTACAAGTGAGCATTCTATGATAGGAAAGTATATAGATCAGATTGTTCCTGAAGAGTCTCTTCCTCATACTCTTACCAGTTATTCACCTTGTTTCCGTAAGGAGAAGGGTGCTCATGGTATAGAAGAGAGAGGTGTATACCGTATCCATCAGTTCGAAAAACAGGAAATGATAGTAATATGCAAGCCTGAAGACAGCATGATATGGTACGATAAGCTCTGGAAAAATACTGTTGATCTGTTCAGAAGCCTTGATATTCCTGTACGCCAGCTTGAGTGCTGCTCGGGAGATCTTGCAGATCTTAAGGTTAAGTCGTGTGACGTTGAGGCATGGTCACCCAGACAGAAGAAATATTTCGAAGTTGGTTCATGTTCAAATCTTGGAGATGCACAGGCCAGACGATTAAGAATCAGGATTGTAGGCGAGAGCGGAAAGTATTTTGCACATACACTTAACAATACTGTTGTAGCACCTCCCCGTATGCTTATTGCATTCCTTGAAAACAATCTGAATGCTGACGGTTCGGTTAACATTCCTGAAGTATTGAGGCCTTATATGGGCGGAAAATCAAAGATTGAGCCATGAAATTTTTTGGAGCTGGTTTCAGCTCCATTTTTTTGTTTGCAAACTGTTTGACACAGCAAAAAGGATATGATATAATAAAATTTGATTGGATTTTTGCGGCCTTACGGTCGTGATAAGGGTTATTATCAGAATGGTGTAGGGGTGGACTCATGAAAATCGTCGTTTTATTGCACACTATGAATGGTGTTGATTATATCGGAGAACAGCTTCAGAGCCTTATTAAACAGGACATCTGTGAAAAGGCCGAGCTGAAGATCCTTGTCAGGGACGATGGCTCTACGGATAAGACGCAGGATATTCTTGATAGATATAAGAGGGAAGGAAAAATAGATTATATTCAGGGAAAGACTGTCGGAAAACTTAAAAGCTTTTGGCAGCTCCTTGAAGAGGCTGAGGCAGCAGATTACTATGCTTTCTGTGAACAGGATGATGTCTGGTTCCCGGAAAAACTGTCCAGAGCTGTTAAATATCTTGAGACCAAGGCAATTATAGACGGTGAGGAAGTTGATGTAGCTGTTAGTCCGCTTCTCTATATGAGTGATTTTACTGTTACCAATGCTAAACTGAAACCGGTTAGGTTTAATCGGAACAAGACTATGAAGTGTTCGGATTTTGAACATTCCCTTATTTACAGTACGATGCCCGGCTGTACATATGTTTTTAATGCTTCGGCACGTGAACTTATGCTCAGGTTTGATGTTAATAGAATTTCTTGTAACAATTATGACGATCTGGCCAGGAATATTATTTATATAGTCGGTGATATAATAAGGGACAGGGTTCCGACCATGTATTTAAGAAAGAATAAGTCTGATGGGTTTTATGATAACTATTACGGTGGTTTTTGGGGGGCTGTTAAGCAGTATAAAGCCTTGCTTTCAGGCAAAAACAATAATGTAAGGAGTTCGATGGCAAAAGGTCTTCTGGATACATACGGCGAAGGTATGGAAGACATTGGAAAACTTGAAGCATTAAAACAGGTTTCGAACTACGCCGAAGATCCGGTAGCGAAAGAAAGACTGCTCGCAAATCCTAAGTTTGCTACAGGCAGTTTTAATGATAAGCTGTTAAAGACAGCTGTTAATTCCAAAAAATTATGATGTTTTATTTATAGCATTTGAGGAGGCTGGTTATGAAAGGAATAATTCTTGCGGGAGGAGCAGGAACAAGGCTTTATCCGCTTACTATGGTTACATCGAAGCAGCTGCTTCCGGTTTACGATAAGCCTATGATCTTTTATCCGCTGTCTACTCTGATGCTTGCCGGAATAAAAGATATATTGATCATTTCAACACCGGAAGACACCCCGAGATTCGAGGAATTGCTGGGAGACGGTAAACAGTTTGGTATAAGCCTTAGCTATAAAGTTCAGCCGTCACCAGACGGACTGGCACAGGCATTTATCCTGGGAAGAGATTTTATAGGTGAAGATCCTTGTGCTATGGTTTTGGGAGATAACATTTTCTACGGAAACGGGCTTGGAAAACTTCTGAGGGCTGCAGCGGAAAATGCCGGGAACGGAAGAGCCACAGTGTTTGGATATTATGTAAATGACCCGGAACGGTTTGGCGTAGTCGAGTTTGATGATAAAGGGCAGGCAATATCGATAGAAGAGAAGCCCAAGGCTCCGAAAAGCAATTACGCTGTGACGGGATTATATTTTTATCCTTCGGGAGTAAGTAAAAATGCAGATGAGGTAAAACCCTCGGCAAGAGGAGAACTGGAAATAACCACACTTAATGAAATGTATCTTAAGGAACAAAAACTTGACGTACAGCTTTTAGGCCGCGGATTTGCATGGCTTGATACCGGAACCATGGAGTCGCTTCTTGATGCTGCAAACTTCATAAAAATGGTTGAAGAAAGACAGAGCATCATAATATCTGCTCCGGAAGAAATCGGTTTTATAAGGGGATGGATCAGTACAGAGGAGCTTAAGGAATCTGCCTTAAAATATGGAAAAAGTCCTTACGGAAAGCATCTGATGATGGTGGCTGAAGGAAAAGTTCGTTACTAGAGGTAGATATAATGGATTTTCATGGAATACATTTCCCGGACAAGGATGAACCGCAGACTCCGGGAAAGAAATTATCGGAAGGAAGAAACGCAAATGTATATGAGTGGGGGAATGACAGGGTTATTAAACTGTTTAAATCCACGTATCCTTCTGAAAAAATTACAGCAGAATACTATAATGCACTTGCAGTTAAAAATCTTGGATTTAATAAATCTGTTGTATGTGAACTCAAAAAAACCGAATTTGGGTTTGGAATCATATATAAAAAAATTGCCGGGGAGAATATGCTGGACTATATATTACGAACCGGTGATTTAAAAGGGGCTGCCACAGAACTTGCATCATTACAGAAAAAAATAAATGCATTCAGTTTTGACAGTTCGAAGACAGAAGCGCTTGAATCGGCACATCAGATTCTTAAAAATCAGATGCTTGTTACCAAAAAGGCAGATTCGGATGCTACGAAGGAAATGATTCGTTTCCTTGGTACGATGAAAGAAGGAAATGCCCTGTGTCACGGGAATCTTCATCCGGGAAATGTTTTGATGACCGAAGACGGAGTAGTTGCGCTGTCTGCTTCAGGGTATTGTATTGGAAATAAACTATATGATGTCGCCAAAACATTTTTCTTGATTGCATACACCCCGGTTCCCGGAGAACAGGAAAGTTCGTGCTGTCCCGGCTGCAGAGGAATAAGCAACATGGAAGAGAGAAAAGAATTTGGGCGGTATTACCTTGATGCGATGGGTAAAACCGCTACCGAGATAGGCGGATATCTGTCTATGATAATTGCCGGAATGTAAAAAAATAGCCGATAAACGGCTATTTTTTTATATTATCATGCGGACTTTTTCGGGTAAACATGAGAAAGTAACATGGTTACTTTCCCCGGCAATTTCTCCGTCTGTATGTATGGTCATGGGAATATCGGTCTTAATCTCAATAGTTTTGGCCGTAATCTGATCGATATTCTTGTGTTTGACATGATTTCCCTTGATAACAGATGGCATTAGCCTTAAATGGGTAAGTCTGGATATATCGTGGACAAGACATACAGTGATTTTACCGTCACAGGGATCGGCGGAGGGTGACATGGGCATCCCACCGCCTTCATATCTAGTATTCATATTTGCGGCAAAAATCAGACTGTCGAACTTCATCTTGCGTTTTCCGTCTATGATCACAACGGCAGGAGATCTTTTACATGAAAAGACAAGATGCAGACCTATCAGGTAGTAAACCAGTTTCCCGAGCCCTATTTTGTTTAAAAATTTTTTTAACCTGGAGTGAAGTGCCTTTTTACATATATCGGCGTCATATCCCATCCCTGAACTTACTGCAAATTTCCTTACGATGCTTCCGTCTTCGGAGATTACCAGTCCGTGATCGACACGTATAAATTTTTTGGGCAGAAGTGTTCTTTCTATAACCTCGCCGGGATTGCGCGGAATCCCCAGACCGCGGGCCAGGTCATTGCTTGAACCCATGGGAATGATTCCGAGGATAAAGCTGTTATAGTCGGTTAAACCGTTTATGGCTTCATTGACGGTTCCGTCTCCTCCGGCAACAATAATCCTTTTCATTTCGGGATGCTCACTGCAGATATGCGATGCAAAATACTGAGCGTCGTTTTTTCCTTCGGTAAAATAAACTTTGTATTCAATCTTTTTTTTCTTAAGATTTTGTTCCAGTTCATTCCAAAGTGTTTTTGCGTTTCCAGTCTGCGATCCCGGATTTACAATAAAATAATACATTACTCGTACCTGTCTTCAATAGAATTATATATATTATTCTAGCACATTAGTAACATAATGTCTAATAAATTTTAATAAAAGCGTGGATGCCCATCATGCTTTTATTGCATTGATGTTCCACGCTTTTTTGTATAAAATGTTATGTGTGCGAAATAAGTCCGCTTTGCGAGAATAATTTGTGATATATTTATACAGTTGTTTTCCTGAACAGCTTTTGTGCATGATACAGGTTGTTATATATTGTTATTACAGAAAAACTATTTACCCGAATATCGCCTCCCTTAAAAATGTTATTGTTTCTTTTCCGGGATATACCGGATCGGGTTCAAAAGGAAAACAACAGACTGTTATTGCGAACCCGTCTTTTTCCTTTATCCGTTTTACATCTCCGAGGTTTACAAAAAGTCTCCAGCTGTTGAGAGATGTAAAATCCTTTGTGAAGTTGCTGAATGAACAGTACTCGTCCTTTTTCCAGTAAGCGTCTGTTCCGACGATTATTTTTATGTCACAGAGCATAAGTCTTCCTAAAGCGGAACGGAAATCGTTCCCAAAGTCAAAAACCATACAATCACAGTTTAAATCGGATGCGCATTCAGGAAGCGTACCGGTAAAGGAAGGAAAGTATGTAACTCTGTGATGGGTAAAAAAAGGTTTGCTGATGTCGGAACCGAGAGCGACAGTAAGATGTATTATGTCATTATGACGATTTTGCTCAAAAAGACACACCTTGCGCTTTTCAGCTTCACTCAGATAATTGGCTACAGCAACCGATATATGTGTGACCCCGCATCCGGGACCGAGTCCGGCAATCCCTATACGTTTGCCGTTAAGATAGCTTTCGGGGGATATCTTTTTAGAATTATGAAACATAGCTGATCAATGTCTGTATATATGTCTGTCTCCGGCGTTCGGACTTAAATAATTATACCGAGTTGCACGGCAAGATCATACAGTACAGTTTTTACCTCCGTGTTTTTTAAAATTTCATCCGGGTTTTTGATAAACGGAAAACACATGAAATTATCGTTATGAAGACTGTTGGCAGTCATCTCGCTGATTTTGTCGGAAAGGTTAACAAGAAAAAGTCTTTTCCTGCATTTTCGTGACAATGCCCTTATATTTGAGATTTCGTCGGTTTCCCAACATCTGTTGCCGACAATTATACAGGAGATGTCAGCTTCGTAGAATTCTTCAGGTGTTTTGGCACTTAGAATACCGTAGTCCACAATACAGTCGGCTTCCGGAAGTGTTTTGTTTTCACAATATTTCCTGTTAAGAATTTCAAGCCCGGCCAGTGCTCGAAACCCGGAAGTATTGGGAGAAATAGAGTACCATGCTTCAGAATCGTTGTTTTCAACGTATACACAGTTTCTTCCGAGATGCTTTATAAAAGCAGATAAAAGAAGTGCTATATATGTAGTTCCCGAATTATAAGATGCCCCTGCAAAAGCTATCTTTAATGGTTTCTTTGAAAAGCTGCCTGTTAAGTTTTTGATTTCTTCGATTCGTCTTATCAATCTCTTGACGCTGCCCGGTCTTCCCCATATTTTTCTTTCTGTACAGTCGGAAATCAGAGAGTAAAGTTTATATTCTGTTTTGTGAGAGACTGTCCCATGTGAGACCATATATTCCAGTAATCTGCCAAGCGCATATATGTCGGCTTTTGGTGAAAGCCTTCTTCCTGCCATTTGTTCGGGAGATGCGTAGGACGGAGTACCAAAAACGGTAACGGGTTCCTCACTTTCGTACAGAACACTGCCAAAATCAATCAGATAACATGTATCATTTAAAATGATAATATTCTCCGGCTTGATATCCAGGTACAATAAACTCTCGGGAAGAGTGTGAAGATAATTGATGATATTACAAAACTGGATCATGAAATGAAATATTTCTTTCTCCGATAAAAGTCTTTTGTTGCAAAGACTTTTTAAAGATTCACCCGGAATATACTGTTCGATGATGTAGGTATATTCATTATCACTGTCGAGATCATAAATCTCGGGTATATACGGGTTTTTGAGATTTTGTAACAGATGGGCCTCTCGGATAAGACTGTCGTGATAAGGTGAAGTCTTCCGGATACCCTTGATGATACGTTTCACATGAAGAGTATTATGTTCGGCAAGCCATACTTTGCTGTCATTATGGCTGCTTAAAAGTGAAACTATCGTGTATTTGACTGCTTCAGCCGTTTATCCTCCTTTCTGCGGCTCCATTGAAACCATGTTCACTATAACATAAAAAATAAAAAAAATCAAGAATTTTATCAAGTTTTAATTGACTTAATCGATCAAAATGATTATACTTCTTATACTGTAAGGATATTAAAGAATTTAAGAAAAATGCCGATAATAAATATAGAAGGGAGGTTTGTGCCTATGACCATAGAATTGATCAATGATAACCAGATAAAGTGCACACTGACAAAAGAAGATCTGTTTGCACGTCAATTGAAGATAAGTGAACTGGCATACGGCAGTGACAAGGTTAAGGAGCTTTTTGCCGAAATATGTAAAAAAGCATTTGTCGAATACAACTTTGATTTTGAGGATACCCCCCTTATGATAGAGGCTATTCCCGTTTCAGCCGATTGCCTTATACTGTTTATGACAAAGGTGAATGATCCGGAAGAACTGGATTCACGGTTTTCTCATTTTACTTCCCCTTCCGATGAGGTTACAGATCCTGTGATTTCTCCCGAAGAGAGGGTATATGCTGATGAGATAATCAATTGTATGGAACAGTTGAACAAGCTTCTTACGAATCCATTGGCCACCAGAATATTTAATCCTGATGAGAATCAGAAACATAAGGATGAGACTGTTGTCAGATCTATCAGCAAGATATTCAGGTTTTCTTCTCTGGATGAAGTTATCCGCGTAGCTAAAGCAATCGCAAAGATATACAGAGGAAACAATACACTGTATAAAGATGCGGATAAGGGAATATATTATCTGATTATGAACATTTCAGAGCATACGGCTCCTGAATTTAACAAGGTTTGCAACATAGTATCCGAGTACATTAGTCCTGAAATGACGGGACACGGTGTGACCGAGGATTACATAAGGGAACACTGTGAGGTTATCACCGGTGACAAAGCCATTCAGGTACTTAAAAAATTCTGATAAAATAAAAAGCCCTTAAACGGGCTTTTTTATTGCTGTCGGTGATACACCGAATCTTTTCTTGAAAAGCTTGCTGAAATGATAAGCGTCGTCATAGCCGACTTTGTCGGCGATTTCCCTGACATTAAGGTCTGTAGAGGTTTCCAGAAGCTCTTTTGCTTTGTCCAGTCTGATATTTATCAGGTATCGTATCGGGGTATCTCCGGTGACCATTTTGAAAATCTTTGAAATATAGAACGGACTGACGTACATATTCTCGGAAATAAGTTCCAGAGAAATCTTTTCGGAATAATGCTCCTCGAAATAGAGTATGATCTCTTCAACAATCCTGTTCTTATTAATGGATTCGAAGGCTACGTGACCGCCCGGTTCACCCGGAAGCTGTTCGTCGCGCAGTACAGAAAGCATATATTGCATAAGATATGATTGCATCATGTAGTATCTTCCAATTTTATATACGTCGTTTTCAGCACTCATAGAAGTACACAAACGCATAAGTTTCTGTTTTAATTCGGGTCCGGTCTTATATACCGGAAGGCTGCGGAGCATAAAGTGATTAGGCTCCATGCCGGTCAGACAAAAATCGGATACCCCGATAAAAAATTCATAAGTGGGGGTATTTTTATTTGAAACAAATGCCTGATGATAACATCCGGGGTTAAAAACCAGAAGATCGCCTTCTTCCACGTCATAAAAATCCCCGTCGATTTTGTAACGTCCTTTACCGGACATTATAAAAGCAAGTTCCACGTGTTCGTGACAATGATAACGTTCTTCGTCTTTGGTACGGATACCCTTCCATGTGTAAAGAAATGTCGGGTTGAAATCGTAAGCTATAACACTGTCTGTTTTCTGCATATCCGTTTCCTCCTGATCTTGTGATACCATATCAGGTTATGGTATCTATTCTATACATTTTACCATATATTACTAAAAATTACAAAACATTTTTATGAGAAAAGCATATTGACATTTTTGCCGAAATATACTATTATCTGTATTATATATAAAAACTTTGATGGAGACAGTAGTACGTAAAGGAAGCTCACAGTGAGTCCGTGACAGTGGAAAACGGATACAAGTACTTATGTATGAATATCACTCCGGAGTTGTATGGCTGAAACAGCAGTAAGTCATACCGTTTTCCTGCGTTATAGGGATCGGCATAAAACGTGTAAGGCGTGAGTGCTTACAAAATAGGTGGTTAAAATACAGCGGCTGTATTCCTGTTTTGGATTATAGCCGCTTTTTGATTAAAAAATTCTTCGGAGCGAAGGATTTTATGAAAAGGAGGAATTTACGATGTTTAAAAAAGTAACCACCGACATGAACTTCGTTGAGCGTGAAAAAACGGTAGAGAAGTTCTGGAAAGACAATGATATCTTCAAAAAGAGCATGAAGCTCCGTGAAGGCTGCCCGACCTATACATTCTATGACGGACCGCCTACAGCAAACGGTAAGCCCCATATAGGCCATGTACTTACACGTGTTATCAAGGATATGATACCGAGATACCAGACCATGAAGGGAAAGATGGTTCCCCGTAAGGCAGGCTGGGATACTCACGGACTTCCTGTAGAGCTTGAGGTAGAAAAACTC
The DNA here is from genome assembly GCA_016282435.1 of Lachnospiraceae bacterium. GTDB lineage: Bacteria > Bacillota > Clostridia > Lachnospirales > Lachnospiraceae > RUG11977. The sequence continues at coordinate 21,588 of JAEEKN010000145.1, forward strand.
TTGGGCCTTAACGGCAAGGATCAGATCGAACAGTACGGTATGGAGCCTTTCATAAAGAAGTGTAAGGAATCTGTATGGAAATATAAGGGTATGTGGGAGGATTTCTCTGGTACAGTCGGATTCTGGGCTGATATGGAGAACCCCTATGTTACCTATGATGATAATTTTATAGAGTCAGAGTGGTGGGCACTCAAAGAAATCTGGAATAAAAATCTGCTTTACAAGGGTTTTAAGATTGTTCCTTACTGTCCTCGTTGCGGAACCCCTCTTTCATCTGCGGAAGTTTCTCAAGGGTATAAGACAGTAAAGGAACGTTCGGCAGTTGTAAGGTTCAAGTGCGTGGGAGAAGATGCGTATTTCCTTGCATGGACTACTACGCCTTGGACGCTTCCTTCAAACGTAGCTCTTTGTGTAAACCCTGATGACACCTATGTAAAGGTAAAGTGTGTAGACGGTTATACTTATTATATGGCTGAAGCTCTGCTTGATACTGTATTGTCAAAGGCTAAGCCTAAGGATGGTACAGAACTTGCCGAGGGTGCAAAGACATACGAAGTCCTTGAGACATATAAGGGTAAGGACCTCGAACGCAAGGAATATGAGCCTCTCTTTGACTGCGCTAAAAAAGTGGCCGATAAGCAGAACAAGAAGGGCTTCTTTGTAACATGTGATGATTATGTTACTATGTCAGACGGTACCGGTATCGTGCATATCGCACCTGCCTTCGGTGAGGACGATGCAAATGTAGGAAGAAATTATGATCTTCCTTTCGTTCAGCTTGTAAACGGAAAGGGCGAGATGACTGAGGATGCTCCTGCTGCAGGACTTTTCGTAAAGAAGGCCGATCCCGAGATATTAAAGCTCCTGGATTCAGAAGGAAAGCTTTTCGACGCACCTAAGTTTGAGCATGAATATCCTCATTGCTGGAGATGCGATACACCGCTCATCTACTATGCAAGAGAGAGCTGGTACATAAAGGAGACCGCTGTTCGTGACGATCTCATCAAAAACAACAACACCGTAAACTGGATCCCTGATTCGATAGGTAAAGGACGTTTCGGCAACTGGCTTGAGAATATTCAGGACTGGGCTATATCACGTAACAGATATTGGGGAACTCCTCTTAATATCTGGGAGTGCGAATGCGGACATCTGGAGTCCGTGGGCAGCCGCGAGGAGCTCTTTAAGATGAGCGGAAATGAGGCTGCAAAGACCGTAGAACTCCATCGTCCGTATATCGATGCCATCACCATTAAATGTCCTCACTGCGGA
>JAEEKN010000146.1 GCA_016282435.1 Lachnospiraceae bacterium
CTGCTTGCTTTTTGGCGGATCAACATGATTTTTTGCAGCATTTCTAACATCTTCCGGCAAAAATCTTAATACCACGGAAGATTTTGCCATGGGACTGGCAATAACAATAACAAGAATTTCTATCACACACAAAATCAGTGCAATGATTACAGTCTTTATCACTTTTCAAACTCTCCTATTTATTAATAGTTTATTTGATTAGTCCCCTCTAACTATTTATAGCATTTTTTTATCGAAAAATCAAGAAAAAACCAGACCTATCGATCTGGTTTAATTACATATGTTTTATGTTTTCTTAACCTTTCCTTTTATGAAAGACATTGTATCAGGATTTCCTGACAGACTTACACATCCCGAGTATCACGGTCTGCACATCCGTTGCAGCCGCTGCAACCGCAACCACAGCCACAGCCACAACCTTTTTTCTTATGTTTTACTGCACCTATCACAGCAAGTACGACAATCACCGCAATGATAACAATCAATATTATGTTAATTGGCATTTTCTGTATTAAACCTTGCCTTTCTTAGAAGATAAGACATGCAACATGATATACTATAGCTGCTATCAATAGTGACATTACTACATAATAACCTGCAACAAGGAATGTCCATTTCTTTGATCTTGTTTCATGCAATGTAGCACTCAAGGCCATCAGACAAGGCATATTGAAATAGAATGCAAACAGGAATGAAAGCGCTTCAGGCTTGGTCAGTGCTGTTTTTAATATATCTACCAATGCAGTATTATCCACAGGGTTACTCTTCATAGTTGCAAGTGCATGCATCACGCTTGAGTCACGGCTAAATGTCGAAGCCAATACGCCAAGTGCTCCTTCCTTTGCCATCATAGAACCGATCCATGCTATAAAGGTCTGGCATCGGAGTCCGAAGAACATGGTTACAGGTTCAATAGCCTCTCCTATCCTGCCGAGTATACTCTCTGTAAAGTCTCCCGACTCTGAATATGACAGAAGTGATAAAACAACTGATATAAGTGTTATAACAATAAGTGCACGCTTTAATGCTTCCTTCATCTTGATAAGTCCATGCTTAGCAAGGGCTCCCCATCTGGGCTTATGATAAGGAGGCAGTTCCATAATGATACCGGTCCTGTCAGAAGGCTTTAAGAGCTTTTTGCCGAAAACTTTTGATGTAATAAATAAATGGAGTGCAGAGATTGCAAACATCAGCAGTATGATAACGATAACTCCCGGACCAAAAAATACAGAGCCTATCAACCCTACAACTCCCCATGTGGATCCACAAGGTACTACCCACGAAAGTGCTATGGCTGTCATCCTCTGAGACCAGGTATCTAGTACTCTGGTACCCGAGCTGCCGGCGATGTTACATCCGAACGAGCAAATAAACGGCATAACTGCCTTACCATGAAGTCCGAGCTTACGCATTGTATTGTCAAAAACATATGAGATACGAGCCATATATCCTACTTCTTCAAGAAGTCCGAATGCTATGGATGCGCCAAATATATATCCGCTCATCGCAAGTGCGAATCCAACAGCTGTCCATATACCATCACAAAGTATGGTTACCAAAAGCGGATGTGCCCCTGCTTCAAGCAATGCATCTGCAACAGGAGTAGCCAATCCGGGAAGATATGCTCCAAGCATCATAAACGGTATTCCAAATATGATTGAAAGGATCAATGCACCCAGCATAATAGCTATAGCCAAAGGCTTGCCCCAGCGCTTTGATGTTGCTATACGGTCAAACTTGCTTCTGAAAAGCCCTGATCCGCTATCCTTAACCGAACCCTCAAGAATGGCATCGATCCATGCAAACTTACAGCTGCCTGTTCTCGATGAACCATCCTTTATGCCTGATAATATCTTACTAAGTTCAGAGTATTTTCCGGAACCAATCTTGTCTTCTACCAACTGCATCGCAACGGGATCTTTTTCAACAAGTTTAGCAAACAGCCAACATGGACTGTATACTCCTATTCCGTTTTCAGGCAGGATACGGCATACATCTGCATATGTCTCTCCAAACTCCTTTTTATACTCCTCTTCCAATACAGAGTAATCAGGATAAGCTTTCTGCTTTGCTGAAACAGTTGACAAAAACTCATTATAATTCTTTTTATCCTGTGCTACAAACGGGATTACACTTATGCCAAGCTTTTTTGATATTTTCTTTGCATCGATGTTCTTACCCTGAACTTTTGCTACATCCATCATATTCAGCAGTAAAAGTGCGGGTACTCTTATACCTGCATAATCAGCCAGCATGAACAGGCTTCTTTCAAGCTGCGACGAATCGGCTAATATGCATACGGTGTCTGCCTCCTGACCGGCGATATAATCACGGGTTACGATCTCCTCATCAGAGTTAGCTGCAAGACTGTATGTACCCGGAAGATCGATAACCTTTATTTTTTTGCCCTCGTAATCAAAGCTGCCTTCATTTTTTTCAACAGTTTTTCCGGGCCAGTTACCTACATGCTGATGTGCTCCTGTAAGAGCGTTGAACAATGTCGATTTTCCCGAATTGGGCTGTCCGAGCAATGCTATAGCAGAACTCATGATACTACCTCCGTTTCAATCTTTTCACAATCACTTCTGTCGAGAGCGATCTGTGTATTCCTTGCATAGATTAGTACGGGCTGTTTTGTCCTGTTCTGTATAACATTAAATACACATCCCGGGGTAAGTCCGACAGATGTTATCCTCCTCTGGTACTCTGGAGTACCTCCTACGGAACGTATGCGCCCTCTCGTTCCTTCTTTTGCTTCTGTCAAATTCATTGATCTGTATCTCCTTCTTTCGTTATTATTTTATTCAGCCTCCGATATTCCAATGGCGTACTTCCCGTATGCGCCTTAAATACCGCGCCGAATTTAGCCTGATTAATGTATCCGCATCTGCCCGCTATAGTACCTACGCTTTCCTTTGATTCTGATAATAGTTTTTCTGCCAAAGCCATCCTTCTGTTCTTTAGATATTCCGAAATTGTTACTCCGTAAACAGCCTCAAAGTATTTTTTTACTGTACTGTCAGCAAGTCCAAGTGACTCGGCTATCGAAGATATATTTATATGCTCCGAGAGATCCTTTGTGATCATTTTCTCTGTAGCATTTGCTATATGGCGCTGTCCTTTTGTAACATACCTTTTACTCATATGCTTTTTGGTTCCTCCATCTTTTATCATCGCAAGAAATTCCAGAGTAAGTATACGGAGTTCTTCCATTGTTGTCCTTTCATCAGGAATAATCTTATAAAGCTTTTCACAAAGAGAGATTATCGAATCTGACATGGTACCCAAAAAGCCCTTGCCATTTCGGACAAAACCATCTAATAATTTTTCTCCGAGCCCAAAATCATGCAGCGGACAACCGGCAGCAAGTTCAGGAATTATCACAAATTCAAACCCTTCATACTTTTTTCCGGGGTAGAAATATCCTTCCTTCGGTAACTTTGTGTCTATACTCAACATTCCTTTTTCAACATATCCGTATGAGTCATCCGGGAAATGAACTTCACATCGTCCGTCAAGACAGCAGTTAATGAATATCATGTCATACTCCGAAGATCCCTTATGAATGATTTCTTCTTTGTATATACAGTTCGCCGAGATAAATACC
>JAEEKN010000147.1 GCA_016282435.1 Lachnospiraceae bacterium
CTATAGCCATAACATCCACCTCCCCTTCTTCAAAGGTATTTTAACCTGTTTTCAGCCTCTTTTATCTCTTTATCAAGCTTCTTTATCTGAGTTTCATAATCTGTAAAAAGCAAGTAAAAACCATCATTTTTCGGCAGTTTATTTCCAGCACTTTTCGGCAGTTAAAAACCAGCACTTTCATATCTGCCTTATATCCCTCCCGGGAACAGATCCCGAGAGGGTATTTCTTTATTACTTAAATGAACGGAACTCCGTCAGGATCCGATTCAAGAAAACCATCCCATGTATCATCACTTTCGCTTGTCTCCGGATTTGGCTCATCGTCCCATCCATAATACGCCAGAGCAAAGTGCCTTGTCTCTTCTGGAGACATACCTTTGGTGTGTTGGCGTATATACTCATGATCCCTATATACATCCAAATATTCCATACGTACGCCGCCATCAAGCCATGCACCCTCAGGATTGTCATAAACGCTGTACCCGTCTTTCACCCATTCCCGGACTGCACGCTGCTCTTTTCTGGTCATGGTACGTATTTTAAGATACTCCTTATATTCTTTTTCCAGATATTCTTTGACATCATCTGGTAATTCAATGTTAAACTTCATTATCGCTACCTCCGTTATTTAAAAATGACTGACGATTTTCCAATCTATAGCTTTTTCCGGATATCTTTATCCGATCACATCGATATGACAATCTGTCCAAAATAGCTGTTGCAAGAGCCGGATCATTAAGGAATTCAGCCCACTCTTCAAACCCTTTGTTAGTCGTTATGATTATAGATGTCTGCTCCTGCAGTTCGGATATGAGCTGGAAAAACAGATTCCCTTCTGTAGGATTTATAGGAAGGTATCCCACTTCATCTATGATCAGAAGATTGGATTTGCGGATCCGGTTCATCTTGGCACGGCTGCGACGATCTATCTCTTCTGTCCTGAGACACTGCACAAGGGACTGCATCGTCGAATAACTGACTTTATAACCATCTTCACATGCCTGGTATCCTATCCCGATAGCAAGGTGAGTTTTACCAACTCCTGGAGGCCCGGACAGGATCAAGTTGTATATCCCGTCTATCCATGTGAGTTCAGACAACTGCTTGAACTGTTTCTTTGTTAGCGACTTACAGAATGTCAGGTCAAAGTCTTTTAGTCGTTTGAGATAGGGAAATCCTGCATCCTTGATGCGTCTTACCTGCGCTTTGTCATGTCGATACTTTAATTCGCTGGAAAGTACATTTCCGATAAATACGGTGTAGCTTAGTTCCTCCTGTTCTGCCTGATGTATCAGGTCTTCGATCTTATCTCTTGTATTGTACAGCGACAATGATGCCGCCTGTTCTTTTAGTTCCCTTATCTTATCCATTGACAGCACTCCTTTCGTTCATTGCATCTTCATACACGCTTAAAGAACGTTGATCCGGTTTATCTCCTCGATACTTATCCGGCAGGGCTGTACTGTCTATTTTCTTTGCTTTTATCTTGTCGATCTTCTCCTGTGTAAGATAAATAATGCTGGACTTAAGCTCACTCGCTGAGTAGAGTTCTTTCTCACTACAATATTTAAGGCCCTTTATGATATCATCACGGTTCCATTCTTCGAAGAGCTTTTTTATGACGCCGAGCTGATCTCTGTAATATCTGGGCTTTTTCTGATGGATGTGATCCAGAAACGGTCCAACAAGTTCATCATTATCAAAGAGTTCTTTAAGTGCTTCCTCCTGTTCCGTAACGGTTTTACTTTTATCACGTCCGGCGCGTTCTGAACGCCCTACAAGCTTACCTTTTTCGTGACATAATGGATGCGTGGCATAGATCTCTCCGGTGATAGCATCTGTTATAGATACTTCATCTGTTTCTTCATTTATGGCCATTAATACACGTATGCCATGATGGTATGTACCTACAGGCACACGGTATCTATTCCCCTGGTAAAGAACGATGTTGTCTTTTCTGACAGGATAGTCTATACTTTCTTTATCCGCAGTTGCAAAACTGTATTCAGAGACCGGTACAAGGTATTCTCTTTCGAGGGCGAATACTTCATCCGGTCTTTGATATGTGGTCCCATGCTTATCATGGTTGGCAGTACGCTTTAGCCAGGCTATACAGTCTTCGTTGAAGCTGTCGATATTTTCAAATGTACGATGCTCTGCAAATCCATGCTTGGCAAACTTTACCACGTTTTCGATAAGCCCCTTTGATTCGGGATCAGCACCACGGCAAAGATAAACACTAAACTTAACTTCGCTGAGATAGTTCTGGAAACCGGCGGTATAGATGATATCGCCATTATTCTCGCTTACAGCCAACACCTTATCTTGATCATATACGATCTCGTGCGGCCTTCCCCCGAAAAACTCAAAAGCCTTTATATGAGCTATTACAAATGTTTCTGTGGTAAAAGGCTTCTCCTGCCATAAAACGTATTTATACCGGGAATAGGAAAGTACCATGGCAAAACAGAAAACCTTTTTGTTCCTGCCATTTGGCGTGGGAACATAGATCTCACCCATATCCACCTGCCCCTGAGCACCCGGATTACGCTCATCGGAAGCTTCGTACTGCCTTGAGGTTTCAGGTTTCTTGATGCCATACTCTTTACGTATGCTGTTAACATAGTCCTGAAACGAACGTTTCTGAAAATCCAACGTCTCAAGAGGACTGCGTTCTTTGCACCAGTCATATATCTGAGCCGCGGTCATATCCGGATATTTCGTCAGCCATTCTATGATCAGATCTTTGTAAACATCTGGTTTTCTTGCCCTATGCTTTGTTCTCTCAGTTTCAAAAACATCAGGCGGTTTCTCCCAATACTTTGCAACGGTCTCTCTGTTGATGTGTAGCATCTTAGCTACCCGGGCTTTTTTAAACCCTTTTCGTTTGAGTGTTTGAATTTCGGCGTATTTCATCCAATCAATCATCCTTTCATCACCTCCGGATGCCATTATACACATCCATCGGTGTTATTTATATGATTGCTGGAATCGGCTTCCAAAACTGCTGGTTTTTAACTGCCGAAATCTGCTGGTTTTATTCTACCGCTTACAATTTCCTCAGATGGCCTTGTGAGAGCAAGTATTATGAGCTCAAATACCGTATAAGTCTTGAGGAATTCAATGGTGCCACAAGCAACTCGATACGTCAGGAATTCTTTATCAACATGCTCATATCCAATCTTGCATCGCTGATAAAGAATGATGCCGATGAAACGATAGATTCCAATGCCAATCCAAGAAACAAATATCGTTATCAGGCAAACCGCACCTTTATCATTGGACGGATAAAAAAAATCTTTCCCAAAATTCTGGCTGGAGTATATAAAATCTCTGTTATTGATAAAATCTTTTCAGATGCACTCAAAAAGAAATCACAACTTCAGCCTGATCGAAAAGTGAAACGAGTACGCTTTGAAAGGATGCGTCGCCACTACAACAACCGTAAGGTAACAGTCTGACAGTCTAGAACTAATCATTACCGTATCCAATAGCGATTATTGCTATTGGTTTATTAAAGTCACCCATTTATAGGATGCTTCAGGTGTGCCACTTCATTGATACCAAGAATTCTTTCGCGTTTTGCTGGCCATTGCACAGTGCACATGCAATGTGTTAGTATGCAGAAAGAATGATTTTCCTTAAGTAGACGTTATTTAGACCACAGTGGTGACAGGCACCACTGTCCTTTACGCCAACCTTTATTCGAGCAATATTTTAACCACTTGTGAAAGCGTAATATGCTCTACAAATGCTTTCCGATATTTTTTTGTATCAAATTTTCGAATACCTTTAAAATCAGATTGGGGAAACTCCACAATTCTGTATAGTTTTTCTTTAAAATCATTATAACTAATCACACGATTTTCTAATAACTTCTTTTTTTCTTCATGATAATAATCGTCTTCAATGAGTCTATCTATTTCTTTACAGATATCATATACACTTGTGAACGTTTCCCCTAATTCCTCTTCTTTGATTAGAATACCAGAAGCATCATCATCCCATTTTCTTTTTAGAGTTATTGGTATACACCCAGCGAGCGCTGCATACTGTATCATCAAAGCACCACTAATTGGGTATGTATTTAAAAATATACATGAGGATTTCATGATTTCAAAAAAATCGTCTCTTTCAGGCGAAATATAAAGTCTTTGGGGATACTTCCGTCCTAGCTTTCTCAGCTTTCTGTTATCACCATTTCCCGCATATACAAAAACTATATTCTC
>JAEEKN010000148.1 GCA_016282435.1 Lachnospiraceae bacterium
ATGCCTATAAGATACTCGAAGATTCCCTGAACCTTAAAGATACGAGGGTGTATGACCTTATAACCGAGGATGGCAAGGAGAAAAGAGTATTAAACAAAAAAGAGACAATGCTTGCATCCCAGAAGCAGGAAGCTATCCGAGAAGCATTCAAGGACTGGATATTCCGTGATCAGGAAAGGAGAAACGAGCTTGTAGCAAAATACAATGTTTTATTTAATTCCACCCGTCCACGTGAGTATGATGGATCCCATCTGACATTTCCGGGTATGACGCCTGATATAGAATTAAAGCCGCATCAGAAAAATGCTGTAGCTCATGTTTTGTACGGAAATAATACACTTCTCGCTCATTGCGTTGGTGCGGGAAAGACTTTTGAAATGGCTGCATCTGCCATGGAAAGCAAGCGTTTAGGCTTATGCCAGAAGTCTCTGTTTGTAGTACCGAACCATCTGACAGAGCAGTGGGCAAGTGACTTCTTAAGACTGTATCCCGGAGCAAATATCCTTGCGGCAACTAAAAAGGATTTTGAACCTGCAAACAGGAAAAAGTTCTGTTCCCGTATAGCCACAGGTGATTATGATGCAGTGATAATCGGGCACTCGCAGTTTGAGAAAATCCCTTTATCTACCGAGCGTCAGATAGCCATTATAGAGCGTCAGATAGATGAGATAACCCTTGCAATACAGCAGGCAAAGGCTGACAGGGGTGAGCGTTATACCATAAAAGAGATGGAGAAAAGCAGGAAAAATCTTGTGGCAAAGCTTGATAAATTAAATGATAATACACGTAAGGATAATGTCGTAACCTTCGAGCAGCTGGGCGTTGACAGGCTCTTTGTGGACGAAAGCCACAGCTACAAAAACCTCTTCCTATACACAAAAATGCGTAATGTTGCGGGCATAGCACAGACTGAGGCTCAGAAGTCCCAGGATATGTTCAATAAATGCCAGTACCTTGACGAACTAACAGGCGGAAAGGGAGTAACATTTGCTACGGGAACACCTATCAGTAACAGTATGACAGAGCTTTATACAAATATGCGTTACCTGCAGAACAGTACCCTGAAGCGTCTGGGATTAGGTCAGTTTGACAGCTGGGCGGCCACATTCGGAGAAACACAGACAGCTATAGAGCTTGCACCTGAAGGAACGGGATACCGTGCTAAGACAAGGTTTGCGAAGTTCTTTAATCTGCCGGAGCTTATTTCACTTTTCAAGGAAAGTGCGGATATCCAGACACCGGATATGCTGAAACTTCCGGTACCGGAAGCTGAGTATGAGAATGTGGTATTGAAACCATCCGAAGCACAGAAAGAAATGGTGCAGTCCTTAGCAGAAAGGGCAGAGATGGTACGTAACCATATGGTCGATTCCTCTGTAGACAACATGCTCAAGATCACCAATGACGGAAGGAAACTTGCCCTTGACCAGAGGCTTATATCCGATATCTTACCTGATGCGGAGAACAGCAAATCAACAGCCTGTGTCGAGAATGCTTTCAAGATATGGCAGGATACTATGGAAGAGAAATCAACCCAATTGATTTTCTGTGATCTTTCGACACCAAAGGGTGACGGAACTTTCAATGTATATGAGGATATAAGGGATAAGCTTGTAGCAAAAGGAGTACCAAAGGAGCAGATAGCCTTTATCCATGACGCAAATACAGAGCTTAGGAAATCGGAACTCTTTGCGAAAGTACGTAGCGGTCAGGTACGATTCTTACTCGGATCTACAGCAAAAATGGGAGCCGGAACAAACGTACAGGACAGGCTGATAGCCCTGCATCACCTTGATGTACCCTGGCGTCCGGCTGATATCCAGCAACAGGAAGGCCGTATACTCCGTCAGGGAAATATGAATGACAAGGTAAAGATCTTCCGGTATGTTACGGAAAATACATTTGACAGTTATTCATGGCAGCTGATCGAGAACAAGCAGAAATTCATAGGGCAGATAATGACGAGCAAAAGCCCGGTACGGAGCTGTGAGGACATAGATGATGCAGCATTATCATATGCGGAAGTAAAGGCACTTGCTACGGGTAATCCCTATATCCGTGAAAAAATGGACCTTGATATCCAGGTATCTAAGCTCAAACTCCTAAAGGCTAACCATACCAGTCAGAAATACCGGCTGGAGGATCAGATAGCGGTACATTATCCGAAGCTTATAGAAACACTAAAGGAAAGGATAGAAGGCTTCAAGGCGGATATAGCATTATATAATGCCAACAAGCCCGCAGAACCTGAGAAAACCGATATTTCAGAGCAGAACAACAAAGCTACTACGACAGTAGAAAAAGATGCAAAGAAAGATAATCCGGAAAAAAACGATTATTTCCGCATGAAAGTTGCAGGAAAGACTTATGATGATAAAAAGGAAGCCGGTACTGCGATTATCTCCATGTGCAAGGAACTTAAAGCCTTTAAGGAAGCTACGGAGATAGGAGAATACTTAGGTTTCAAGATGTCTGCGAGCTTCGAGCCTTTTACGTCAAAGTTTAAGCTGACACTTAAAGGTCAGATAAGCCATGAAGTCGAGATAGGCGGAGATGCGGGCGGCAATATAGTCCGTATCGGAAATATGCTTGAAGGTATGGAAAAGCAGCTACAGGAAGCGGAGCTGAGGCTGTCAAATGCCGAACACCAGCTTGAAACCGCCAAGGCAGAAGTCACAAAGCCCTTTGAAAAAGAGCAGGAACTAAATGATAAACTGGCGAGGCTCACAGAACTTAACGCACTTCTGAACATGGACGAAAAGGGAGATAACACCCTTGATGTTGACGAGGAATCAGTAGGTGACGGTAATCTTGCCATGGCAAGTGAGAAGAAAGCGGTATATATGGCGTCGGAACCGGAAGCAGCTTATACTCCGACACCTCAGAAACAACAGGTATCCAGGAAAGAACCTAGTGAAACTAAAGAAAGAAGGAATGCCGGACCTTTCCATCAGAAGTTACAGGACAAACTGCGTCAGGTACAGGAAAGCAAGGTAAACAAGGAAACACCGGTAAAAGCACACGATACCCAGAAACGGAATACCGAGAAAGGAGCGATATGAACGATACAGAACATGCAGAAACCATAGAAAACACCGAAGAAACGGATGCAGTAGCTACCCTTAACAGCACATCGGAACTGGCAGCTTTCCTAAAGGAAAATGAGGGGAAGATAGTGAGCGTGAGGATAGAGTTTGTAGGAGGTGCGGATGGCAGATGAATATGAATTAAAGCAGGTGACAGTCCGTCTGAGACTATGTGAAGATACCCCTTTGTACAGCGAACAGAAGCTGACAGACTCTCAAAAGGCAGTAGATGTAATGGCTCATGCCCTGGCAGAGATGGACAGGGAGTACTGCTGTGTGGTGAACCTTGATGCGCAGAAGCGTCCGATAAACTTCAATGTAGTAAGTATCGGGGATACATCGCAGACGCAGATACCTGTACAGAACCTGTTCAAGGCCGCACTTCTGAGTAATTCAACTAACATCATGGTTTTTCATAATCATCCGTCAGGCTCATTAACCCCAAGCCAGGCAGATCTGTCCGTTACAAAACGTATGGTAGAAGCCGGCAGGCTCATCGGGATCCCGGTCACAGACCACATAATAGTAGCCGGTGGTACTGGGCTACATACCAGTATCCGGAGCACAAACCCGGAACTGTTCAGCTTTGTAGCGGAGCAGTCACCAAGGTTTGTAGCAGAAGAGAAGCCTAAGAAACGGGTATCCATAAAGAAGCAGATAGCGGAGAAAAAAGCCACTATAGTCCCTAGGGAAAAAACGAGTAAAACAAAGGTTCAAGAACGTTAAAATAGTTTATAAAAAAACTAAATATTTGTACATCTTTGGCTTTGTGCTGAGGATGTACTTTTTTTATTGGTTTTTTAGATCTTTCTTTGACTAAGAGACTGAATTATGCTATACTTTTAATGTTATGGAATTGACGGGAAAGAGAGGGTTTACGATAGATGAGTACTCTTGAAAGAGCTATACGTTTGATAAATGATTTTTGCCTTAAAGAATATGATAGTGAAGCTGATATTTCTGATTTGTCAAAGGTAGATCTTGCATATACCGTATTAGAGGATAATGACGAGTGTGAAATACAGGTTTCAGCGAATCTTGTTGATTTTGGCTTATATACATATGTTGATGGAAAACTTTACAGTGAAACGAAATATGATTCTTTAGAAGATTTAGTTCATAGTGAACTTGAAACGCTTGATTTTGATACGCTTGTCTCATTGAACGATTAATAGAATAAGACATAAGGAGCTGGAATAATGAAACCGATATTAAAATGGGCAGGGGGAAAAAGTCAGCTTTTAAGTGAGCTGATACCAAGAATTCCGAATTATCCTGGAAAATATATAGAACCATTTTTTGGTGGCGGAGCTTTGTATTTGGCTTATCAGCCAGATAAAGCAGTGATAGCAGATAGTAATCCGGAGATAATAAATCTTTATCATCAGGTCGTAGATAATGTTGATGCAGTAATTGATAAACTAAGTACATATGAAAATACACAAGAAATGTTCTACAAAGTTCGTTCTTTAGAGTGGGAAAAATTATCATGTGAAGAGGCAGCTGCAAGAACGATATATTTAAACAAGACATGTTTTAATGGACTTTATCGTGTTAACCGAAAAGGACAGTTTAATACTCCGTTTGGAAGATATAAAAATCCTAAAATATGTGATGAGGAAGCTTTAAGGGAAGCTTCAAGAATATTAAAGAAAGCAACTATTGTTTGTAGCGATTATCTTATGACGTTAAAAAACTACGCAGAACCCGGGGACTTTATCTTTCTGGATCCTCCATATATACCAGTTACGGAATGGGGAGATTTTAAACGATATACCAAGGAACAGTTCTACGAGGATGATCAAAGGGCGTTAGCAGCAGAAGTAAAAAGGTTACAGCGTTTGGGGTGTTATGTTATCTTAACAAATTCAAACCATCCTTTGGTTCATGAATTATATAAGGATTTTAAAATAGAAGTAGTAGCTACCAAAAGAGCCATATCTTCCAAATCAGAGTCTAGAAAAGGAGAGGATGCGATAGTTACAGCATTCCCAAAATAGAAAGATGATAGAAATTAAAGATATAAAAGTACCGGAACAGGTTAAATTGTATCCACCAACAAGATTTATGGGTTCAAAGAGTAAACTCCTTTCGGAGATAATGTCGGTGGCATCAAATTTTGAATATAAATCTGTACTAGATCTGTTTTCGGGTTCCGGTATAGTTGGTTATATGTTCAAGTGCCTCGGGAAAAAAGTTGTTAGCAATGATTATATGTATATGTCCGCAACTTTTACTAAGGCTATGATTGAAAACAATAAAACAGTGCTTCCATTGGACGAGGCAAGAGAATTATTGCTGAAAAAAGGCAAGAACGATAAATTTGTTGAGAAGAAGTATAAAGGATTGTACTTCTGTGATGCAGACAACAGACTTATTGATATTCTTAGGACTAATATCAAGGCTATGGATGATGAGTATAAAAAAGCGATAGCTATGACAGCACTTATCAGGTCTTGCACCAAGAAACGTCCACGTGGATTATTTACATATATTGGTTTTGGGGAAAAGTATGATGATGGCAGGAGGGATCTTGCTATTTCTATGGAACAACAGTTCTTGGAGGCAGTAGAAGCGGTAAACGCAGCAGTGTTTAACAATAGATGTAAGAATATTTCTATATGTGGGGATGCTTTGAAAGTTCCAGGGAAAGCTCCAGACCTTATATATATAGACCCTCCATATTATTCACCTATGTCTGATAATGAATATGTCAGGAGATATCATTTTGTTGAGGGACTTGCAAGGGACTGGGAAGGGGTTGAGTTTCAAGAACACACAAAAACTAAAAAGTTTAAGTCATATCCGACTCCATTCTCAACAAGAGATGGGGCAGAATCAGCATTTGATACTCTTTTCGAGAAGTATCGGAAAAGTATTTTAATTGTTTCATATTCTTCTAATAGCCAGCCAACTCAAGAGGAAATGGTAGAGATTATGAAAAGATATAAGGATAATGTTGAAGTAGTACCTATAGACTATACATATTTCTTCGGAAATCAGAAGGCTGCAAAAACACATCGTAACGAAGTAAAAGAGTTTTTGTTTGTTGGATATTGATGGGGGAAAGTATGAAAATTGATGAGAATGAGCAGATAAGTATATGGTTAGCAGGTAACACTGGGCTTAGGAACCCTATGCGTATTCAAGAAGGGTTTATTGCTTTTTCACAATCTCCATATGTTGGTAATCTTCATGGAAATGAGAATGAAATGGGGTTTATGAAATTCTTAGATGATAAAGGGATTATCAATAACGAATCGGGAAAGGACCCTTCTGGAAGCCATGCCAGAAAATGGCGACTCATGTTTGAGAGATATGGATTTATTTATGGACAAGCAAAGAAAGAAAATGGATTTGAACAGGAAAATCTAGGAAAGATGGACGAAATCACTCCATTTGGTAGATTTTTCATAAATGCTGATACCATTCCGGCTATGCAGGAATGTTTTTTGCGTTCTTTGGGGGTTGAACAGTATTGGCTTCCTGATATGTCAGGACATTATTCACCTTTTAGGTGGATACTTGCGATAATGCTTGAACTTGAAAAAAGAACAGGTTCTTCAGAACTGTCACGAATAGAGTTTGGTCTTTGGGGGCATACAACTAATCCTAGTTACGATATAGGAGAGGTTGTTGATCATATCTTGGATTTAAGGGAGAGAAGGAAAAAAGCACCGGCAAAACGAACTTTTGATAAAAGCGAGATCAATGAACGTGGAAAACATTACGATAAAAAGTGTGATAATTTTTTAGATTATTCAGATATGAATATGAGGTATTTGCGTATCTCGGGAATTCTTCAGCGAAAAGGAAGGGGACTTATTATAGTTCCAGCTAAGCATTCGATAGCTGTAGCACTTGCTAAGACTACAGTTAGTACTGAACCGATGCTGAATGTATTTAAGAGCTTAACAGAAGGGGCACCATTACCAACTGATGATATAGAAGTAGCTAAAACTGTCTTATCCGATTTGAAAAAACAGATGAAGGAAAGAAATATTGTTTATGATATATCGGATCTTTCTTTAGATACGGCTACAGAAGTTAATATAGCAAGAAGAAGACTTGAAGACATTATGTCACAGACAGACGAATTAAATTATGCAGCTGATCAGAGAAATCGTTGGCAAGAGATTTCGGATTATATGTCATTGCTGATAAAAGGTGGCGGAAAGAAAGAGTATGATGATGAAAATGTTATAGAAGTGCCGAAGGATGAAACACCGGCTTATCTTGAGTGGACACTTTGGAGAGCCGCACTTGCAATTGACCATATGGTTAATAAGCCTTATGAGGTTAGGGGATTTAGACTTGATTCCGACTTTATGCCTGTTTCAGCTGCGGGCGGAGGAAAGGGAGACCTATATTGCGAATTTGAAGATTTTACTATACTAACGGAGGTTACGATGTCTTCCTCATCGAGACAGGAAGCTATGGAGGGTGAGCCAGTTCGCCGCCATGTATCTGATGCAGTGCTTTCATATGATAAACCTGTTTATGGTATGTTTATTGCAGTTCGTATTGATACCAATACAGCAGAGACATTCCGCCATGGGGTTTGGTATGCAAAGGGTGATGTACGACAACGACTTAATATAGTTCCGTTCACTCTTGAACAATTCCAAATATATTTTGAAAGATTATTTAAATCAAATCAGGCAGAACCACATAAGTTAGCAGAATTAATTGATTATTGTTCTAGAAAACGGGATATGATGGAAGCACCTGCTTGGAAACAATATATTGATGATGCGATAAGAACAGGATTTACCTATCAGAAACATACTATTCCACATTTAATTGAAAACCATAGCATTAATTATGCGGATGATTATGAATTGGAGTCTGCGGGAAATATACTTATGGTGGCAGAGGATGAAGTTGCATATGAGGATGAAAAGAAAGAGCATAGATTCCCTTATGGAATTTATTTTGGTTCAAGGATAAAAGATTCTGTGAACAACAGAGTAGGATGCGTTATAGGAATAAAGGAAGATACTATATTAGTGGCATTTGAAGGAGAACAGGAACCGATTGTTTTAAAAGTAGAAAAAGGTATGTTTGAAAATAAACATTATAGTTTAGCTTAATGGATTTGAAAACAAAAAGAATTTTGAAATAATTCTGAGAATTATGCTTTCAAGTAAAAATGAGAGTAAAGGAAATGATACTGTACAAATTGACAGATTTGGAAGCTTTAATTTTTATACTAAGATGGAACGCAGGGCAAAAGAGATAGCTAAGGAACTATATAAATCAGATTTGCTAAGGATATCTTAATTATGCTTTTTTAGAAGAATTGCGATCTGCGGGGCACTGCTCGGAACAGGCATTATTGCTGGAACATATACGTGAGAATATATCCGTAGCAAGTAGAATGTTAGGCGTAAGCACAAAATATATCAGGGATGTATTAAAAGGAAAACAGCATCAGGTGAGTGGATATATATGGGCGTAGTCTTGTAATTATATTAATGATAAGGATAAATGACACAAATTTTTATGTGTTGGGAGCTAGATAAATATGAGTATAACACTGTTTTCTTTAAAAACGGTAAGGGAATATACTGCAAAGAATTATTCAGACATGAAATATGCAATTGAAAAGTTTTCAGACGAGAAAATTATGAATTGTGATCTTGAGGAATGGGCAGATTACTATTCTGAGACATACAGAATTCAGCCAATTATTGTGTATAAAAATGATATCACAAAAGATCTTGATGAACAAAAAGTACAGGTTTATAACCATTGGTCTCGGAGTAATCCGTATGAGCCAGATTATTTTTCTGTTGATGGATATCATATTGATTTCCATATCCCTTTCGATGGGGATTCGATGTTGTTACGTCTTAAACCATCGACATATCTAATGCAGAAATTTAATGTGGAAAGTATAGAGGAACCTTCAAAAGAGAACTGTGGATCCATTACTTTAAGACTGGTATATACTGCGTCTGATTTAAAAAATAAAGGAGAGAATCTTTCGGAGTTTATAGAGAGGCAGTTTGAAAGAGAATTTAAAAACTATGAACAGATGATATCCTATGTAAATTCTGATATTGAATCTTTTAATGTTGGAATACGAAAGAATGCAATGGAATTATTGGAAAAAAGAAAGAAGAAAGCCTCTGATTATTCAGCGATTAGCAAAGCTTTACAGATACCGATGAAACTGAGCAGGGAAGCGCCTAATGTTAAACCGATTGAATTGAAGAGAGTAGAAAGAAGGGTTGTCAATAAGCCGAAGGATATTCGGCGTGAGCAGGAATATTATATATCGGACACAGATTATGAGAATATACAAAATATCATTCATAGTCAATGCTCAGTTATGGAAGCCGCACCTGAAGGGTTTTCACGTTTGGAAGAGGAAAAATTGAGGGATGTTTTAATCTCTACGCTGGAAACTCACTATGAGAACTCAGTTTCTGGAGAGACTTTTAGAAAAAATGGAAAAACTGATATTCAGGTGAAATTTGAAAATAAGGCAGCTTTTATTGCAGAGTGTAAAATTTGGCATGGGATAAAGAAGTTTGAAGAGGCTATCCAGCAGTTGTTTGGATATACAACTTGGAAAGATACAAAAGTGGCATTGATTGTTTTCAACAAAGAAAATAAGAATTTTAAGTCTATTTTAGATATAGTTGATGAATGGACCCAAAAGAACTGTAAAAATATAACACGCAAAAATGGTAATATGTGGAACTGCATAGTTTATCGTGAGGATACACAGTCGGATATTAAGTTAACTATTGGGGTATATGATATAGTTCGATAGCTGATGAAAAAAATATTGTATTCGGCATTTAGATTTTGATTTTGGTAACTATAAAGGATGATGACAGAAGAAGAGTTTTTCAATAGATATTGTAAAAAACTGAATACCCAGCAGTGTGAAGCGGTTCGGACGGTCAATGGTCCGGTGCTTCTTCTTGCTGTACCCGGGAGTGGAAAGACTACGGTTCTTGTGCATAGGGTCGGATATATGCTCATTTGCAAGAATATCAGCCCTGACAATCTTCTGGTGCTGACTTATACTGTTTCTGCAACTAGGGATATGAAAGAAAGATTTGCTTCGATTTTTGGTGAGGAGCTGGCTTCAAGGGTTGAGTTTAGGACTATAAACGGTATTTGTTCCAAAGTTATCACAAAATACGGAAAGAAGATAGGGAAACCACCGTTCAGTTTACAGAGTGATGAAAAGGAACTGACGAAGATCTTGACGGGGATACTTGTAGATGCTCTTGACGAGTATCCTACCGA
>JAEEKN010000149.1 GCA_016282435.1 Lachnospiraceae bacterium
AAAAAATCATATATATTTATAGTAGGTATTCTAATCTGTATCCTTCTAACCGCATGTCATGGAAAGATGGGAAGTACCGAATTTGAAATACCTGCAGAATTTGATACTTCTAAACAGATAGAACTTACCTTCTGGGCTAAAAATGATACTAATGTGACTCAGTCAAGGATATATGAGAAGGCTGCTGAGGATTTTAACAAGCTTTATCCAAATGTAAAAGTAAATATCCGTTTGTATACAGATTACGGAAAGATATACAATGACGTTATCACCAATATCTCCACCGATACGACTCCCAATATCTGCATCACTTATCCTGATCATATCGCAACATATCTTTCCGGCAAGGATACTGTAGTGTGTCTAAATGACCTGATGGATGACGCAAAATACGGACTCGCCGGCAGTGAACTGAAGTTTGACGGACCTTCGAAGGGTGAAATCGTTCCGTCTTTCCTTAATGAGTGCCTTATAGGGGATAAATACTACGCACTTCCATTTATGAGGTCGACTGAAGCTCTGTATATCAATAAAACTTACGTTGAAAAGATGGGATACGAGATACCTGATATCCTGACATGGGATTTTGTCTGGGAAGTATCTGAAGAAGCAACAAAGAAGGATGCTGACGGAAATTATCTGGTAAACGGCCAGAAGACCATGATTCCTTTCATATATAAATCAACCGATAATATGATGATATCCATGCTGAAGCAAAGGAATGCCGGGTATTCCGACAGTGAAGGAAATATACTGATCTTTAACGATACCGCAAAAGAAATACTGTATACAGTAGCTGAACATGCCGGAAGCTATGCATTTTCTACTTTTAAGATATCGAGCTACCCCGGGAATTTTCTGAATGCCGGTCAGTGCCTGTTTGCCATAGATTCAACAGCAGGCGCCTCCTGGATGGGTTCAAAAGCACCTCTTTCCGATATCAGCGAAGACAAGATAGTTGATTTCGAGACCGTAGTAAGACCAATTCCACAGTATGATGTTTCGAATCCTAAGATGATATCACAGGGTCCTTCAGTATGTATATTTAACAAAAAGGATCCCCAGGTAGTACTTGCTTCATGGCTGTTTGCCCAGTTTCTGTTAAATAACGAGACTCAGATAGCATATTCCGAGACTGAAGGCTATATACCGGTCACCACAAAGGCCAGCAATACAGAGGAATACAGGGATTATATAGAAAATGCAGGAACAGATAATGATCTGCATTATGATGTAAAGATAAATGCGGCCAAAGTCCTGATGGATAACAAAGATAACACATTCGTAACTCCTGTATTTAACGGATCCGCATCACTCAGAGATGCAGCCGGACAAATGATAGAAAATACTGCAAAAGCCGTGAGACGTAAACAAACCGTTGATGAAAGCTTTATGAACACGATGTTTGACGATATGGTGTCTCTGTATCATCTGGATCAGATCGGTTCTTCAAAGGATAATGCAGATAAGGATCTGGGACCGCTTCCAACACAGGCAAAAGTGCTGATAACGGTACTGATACTGGCATGGCTTCTTATTATAGGATTTTATGTTAAAGATGCTATAATGAAACGTAGAAATGAAAACCATTAAATGTTATATAAAAAACCACCGAAATTCGGTGGCTTTTTTATATAAAAGAGAGATTTTATAAAAAAGATATTGAAATTTGTAAATAATAAGCTATAATAACTCATGTTTCTAAAAGTATTAGGTCTATATTATATACTCGAAAATCAGTATATAAGGACAGGAAAGGAAGAAAAAATGAAAAAGTTAATAGTTCTCGTGATGGTACTTGCTTTGGGTATTGCTTGTGCAGCATGCGGTAAGAAGGAAGAAAACAAGACCGATACAAATACCACCACAACAACTCCCGAGCCTACAAAGGAAGTTGATTTCACAAAGTCAGAAGGAGTTATGACCTATCAGCAGTATGCTGATGCAGAAGTAGATGCTGCTGTAACAGTTGAGACATTCGTTCAGGACAAGCAGTCATGGTGGGAAGACAAAGCTACCATCTATACTCAGGATAATGAAGGCGCTTATTTCATCTATGAAATGAAGTGCAGCAAGGAAGAGTATGACAAGCTTGTAAAAGGACAGAAGATCAGAGTAAAAGGCTTCAAGGCTGATTTCCAGGGTGAAAAGGAAATCGCTGACGGAACACTTGAGATTCTTGAAGGAAACTACGTAGCTGAGCCTACAGATGTTACTTCTTATCTCGGAACAGATGAAATTGTAAAGTATCAGAACAGACTGGTAACTTTCAAAGGCATGACAGTAGCTGCAAGTACAGATGCTGATGGCAACGAAGTAGCTTATCTTTACAAGTGGAACGGAAGCGGTCAGGAAGGTGATGACCTGTACTTCAACGTAGAACTGAATGGAAATACCTATACTTTTACAGTTGAGTCATACTTAAGAGATAAGGATTCAGACGTATACAAGGCTGTAAAGAACCTCAAAGTAGGCGATAAGGTAGATCTTACAGGATTCCTCTACTGGTATGATACAGTAAATCCTCATATCATCGAAGTAAGCGCAGCAAAATAATCCCGAAAAACATGTAATAATTTTACCGGATTTCGAAAACATGTAAAAATTTGAGATTCGATATAGTAAATAATTTAGAAGTATCATAATTAAAATTGAGAGACAGTCATTTTTAAAGGTGACTGTCTCTTGTTGTTTAAAAATGTCTGCTTATTATGTCAAAATTTTGATGGTTACTTTCCAAGCAACATTGTGTATTATATGTTATAGAAGAAAGAGGATATTTACACAAAGTATTATTCTCAAAGAGGGGGAGTTGATATTATGGCAAGAGTTAAAGGACTTGAGGATTTAAAGTGGGGGAACATTAAATCTTTCAATAAGAATTATTCACACCTGGCGGTAAAGCGTGAGATGGAAAACAATGATTTCATTCTTTCCGAAAGCATCAGACTGAGACTTACCAGGAACAGTGAAAACAACAGCTATAATAATAATGTACTTGTTCTTGGAAGTGCCGGTGCCGGCAAGACAAAACTTTATGTTAAGCCCAACATCCTGCAGAGAAACTGCAGTTATGTGGTAACAGACAAGGCAGGTCTTCTTTATAACGATCTGAACAGTTTGTTCAAGAGCTCTGGATATACTGTAAAGGTTATCAACAGCCTCGATCCCGAGAGAAGCGATTATTACAATCCTTTCGTATATATTCAGGATGAAGCAGATATCACTGACACGGTAAATTCACTCCTTGCAGGCGACAACAGCGATGTTATCACTTTGAGCGAGAAGAAGATGCTTCTTGAATCACTTATCAGCTATGTAAAGAGTTTTACAGATGAAGGCAACAGAAACTTCAAGATGGTAAAACAGATGCTGACCGAAATGGAATACGGCGGATTCGGTGACAACGGAGATAACTGGAAGATTAAACCTGCGGACGATCTTGACAGACGTTTCCTGGAGGTTGACAGTACCAATCCCGAGCATCCGTGTCTCGCAAAATATGATAACTTCCGTATCATGGTAGGTTCCGATAAGACTGAAATACGTGATTCGGTACTTAAGATCGTGAATGCTATTACAGCAGGTGTTGTAGACCGTTCAGGAGATCTTGATTCTGTAGAACTTGACAAGCTGGGCGATTCGAAGAGAATCCTCTTCCTTATCCGTCCCAACACAGGCGTAAACGCAGAATTCCCTGCACTTGTTTATTCTCAGATATTCAATATGCTGTTCAAAAAAGCACAGCGTCAGCCTCTGTATTATCCTGTACACTGTATGATGAGTGACTTCGCAGACAACGGTATCATATTTGATTTCCCGAGAATCCTCATGGCAGGCAAGAGATATGATGTATCCTGTTCACTTATCATGAGATCCATAAACGACCTCAGGGGAATGTACAAGGATTATCAGAACATCATTAAGAACTGTTCTATGCAGGTATACATGGGCAGCAAGGAACGTGATACCATGGAATATGTGGCACAACAGGTAAACGAGACAAAGTCGAAGATAGCCGGGTCGCTATATACCGAAATGCTGAACGAAATGGAAGACGACGAATGCGTAGTTATAGCTACCGGCGGTGAAGCGTACTACGATAACAAATTTTAAGGTGCGGCATGAATATTACAACAGCAGATCGAGACATAGAGTGCATACTCTATACCGAAGAAGAGATAAAGAAGAGAGTTTCCGAACTTGGAGAAGAGCTGTATGATCTGTATAAAGACAGTGTACCCGTTATGGCCTGTGTCTTAAAAGGAGCATCGGTATTCTATGCGGATCTCGTAAGAGCCTATAAAGGTCATATGCTTTTTGACTTCATCGGAGTATCGAGTTACGGCAGCGGTACTACATCTTCCGGAAGGATCAATTTCAAGAAGGATTTTGATAACGATATCAAAGGAAAAGATGTTATCATAGTTGAAGATATCGTAGATACAGGTCTCACACTTAAATACCTAAAGGAACTGTTGAAGACCCGTGAAGTTAAGTCTGTGCAGACCATAGCATTACTTAATAAGTATGAATGCCATACGGAAGACCTCGATACTGACATGTACGGATTCCGTATAGAGAACAGATTTGTAGTAGGATACGGGCTGGATTATGCAGGTTACTACAGGAATCTTCCGTATATAGGAGTTCTTAAAAAAGAGGTTTATTCGTAAAATTTAAAATTTTTTAAGATTTTACTTGCATTTAATATTGAAATGTGGTATTGTTTGTATGTTGCATATAGTTAAGGTACAGAGTGGACGTGAGTCCACTCTTTCTTTTGGGTGATATGAATGAACAGTAAAGATAACTACGAAGAAAGAACCGAGAAGCTTCTTCAGCCCATAACGGATGCCCTGAACTTCAAAATAGTCGACGTAGAATATGTAAAAGAAGGCTCTGATTACTACTTAAGAGCCTATATCGACAAAGAAGGCGGCATAACGGTTGATGATTGTGAAAAAGTAAGCCGGAAACTCGAGGAAGAACTGGACAGAGAGGACTTTATAGCAAGTGCTTACATACTGGAAGTCAGTTCTCCGGGTCTCGGAAGACAGCTAAAAAAAGAAAAGCACTTTTTAAGCAATATCGGTGAAAAGGTGGATGTAAGGCTGTACAAAGCACTTGACGGTGTAAAAGAATTCACCGGAGTCCTAAAGTCATATGAAAACGGAAATTTCGTATTTGAATGTGATGGAAAGGATATACCTCTGGAGCAAGCGGCAATATCTAAAATAAATTTACATTTTGAATTTTAATCAACAAAAAAATCATAAGGAGGATAAAAGAAAAATGGCTGGCAACAAAGAACTGATCGAGGCACTCAATCAGATTGAGAAGGAAAAAGACATTAGTAAGGAGGTGCTGTTCGAAGCTATAGAGAATTCTTTACTTGCAGCATGTAAGAACGAGTTCAGCAAGAATGACAACAAGTATGATAAGTACGATCCGCTTAACAACAACACTAACAATACTAAGGTAAATAATATAAAGATCAACATTAACAGGGAGAACGGTGCTATCGACGTATTTGCCGAGAAGCAGATCGTTGAAAATGTGGAAGATGATTTAAACGAGATCACTCTTGACGAAGCAAAGAAGCTATTCCCCAAGAAGAAACTGGAAGTAGGTGATTTTGTAAACGTAGTAATCACTCCCAAGAACTTCATGAGAATCTCCGCACAGAAGGCTAAGCAGGCCGTAGTACAGAAGATCCGTGAGGAAGAGCGTAAGGTCATCTACAATCAGTTCATCAACCGTGAGCATGATGTAGTTACAGGTATTGTTCAGCACTTCAGCGGACGCAATATCACCATGAACCTTGGAAAGACCGACGCTATATTACCTGAGAACGAGCAGATTCCCAATGAGCGTCTGAGACTTAACGACAGGATTAAAGTATATGTTCTCGAAGTAAAGGATACCACCAGAGGTCCCAGGATCACTGTTTCCAGAAGCAATAAAGAGCTTGTAAAGCGTCTTTTTGAAGAGGAAGTAACCGAAGTCAGCGACGGTATAGTAGAGATAAAGTCAATCGCCAGAGAAGCAGGATTCAGAACAAAGATGGCTGTTTACTCATCAAATCCCGATATCGACCCCGTAGGTGCCTGCGTAGGTCTTAACGGAGAGAGAGTTAATGCTATAGTTGATGAACTTCATGGCGAGAAGATCGATATCATTAATTGGAATGACGATCCCGCAGTTCTTATCGAGAATGCACTGAGCCCTGCAAAGGTTATCTCGGTTGAAGCATATCCCGAAGATAAATGGGCAAGAGTCATTGTTCCCGATTATCAGCTTTCACTTGCTATCGGACGTGAGGGACAGAATGCAAGACTTGCAGCAAGACTTACCGGCTATAAGATCGATATCAAACCCGAGTCACAGAGCGAGGAAGAAGACGATTACTATTATTATGAGGAAACATAAATGCCTGCAACAAAAAAGATACCTATGAGGAAATGTACGGGCTGCGGTGAGATGAAACCCAAAAAAGAACTTTTAAGGATTCTTCTCGAGCCCGACGGCAATATTACCATAGATGAGACCGGCAAGAAGAACGGGCGCGGAGCATATATATGTAAAAACCCCGAATGTCTGGAGAAATCCGTTAAACACAAAGGACTTGAGCGTTCGTTTAAGGTAGCTGTTTCCCCGGAGGTTTATACAAAATTAAAGGATGAATATGAGTGGCCTATCGGAAACTAATGATAAAAAGATATATTCGCTTATAGGTCTGTGTCAGAAGGCCGGATGTGTAAAAGCCGGAGAATTTATGACAGAGAAGACAGTAAAAAGCGGTCTGGCAACCCTCGTGATCGTAGCAGCGGATTCATCGGATAATACAAAGAAGAAGTTTAAGAACATGACGGATTTTTATGAAACACCCTACAGGGAGTTCGGAGACAAGGACAACCTCGGGAATTCCATAGGATGTGAGTTCAGGGCTTCTTTAGCGATCACAAACAAAGGACTTGCGGATAAAATAATATTGGCAATAGATGGAAACAATATGATGCGGTAATACCACATCAAAAGAGGAGGAATTTAGCAGAATGGCCAAAAAGAGGATTTATTTACTGGCAAAGGATTTAGTAGAATTAGGAGTGGGAAGTGACGAAAAGGCTCTTACCAACGAGATTATCAGCTTCTTGAACGATAACGGTATAACCGGCAAATCGAATCTGAGCGGACTCGAGGAATCGGAAGCTGAGCTTGTTAAGAAGCATTTCGGACAGGGTAAAGTCTCAAAGAATGAGCCTAAAAAGGAAGAGGCTTCAGAAAATGTTAAACCTGAGAAACAGGTAAAGGAAGAGCCTGCCAAGAGCGAGGAGCCTAAAAAGACAGAGAAAAAGGAAACTGCACCCGAAGAGGTAAAAGCTGAGCCTAAACAGGCACCTCAAGAGCCTAAAAAGGAAGAAAAACAGGAAGCAAAGGCAGACAATGAAGCAAAAGCTTCTTCAGGAAAGCGGCAGCCTCAGGGAAAGCTTATAGGAAAAGACGGAAAAGAGACTCCGTACTGGGTATCAAAAGACGGAAGACTTGTTACTATGGACGGAAAAGCTCTGCCCTTAAGAATGACTCCCAACGGCAAGATAGTAAAACTTGACGGCTCACCTCTCCAGAAAAGACCCACACCCGCTCATGAAAAAAATGATTCGGTTAAACCCGCTAATACTGAGAATACAGCTGAACAACATACAGTAGCGGAGACCGAAGAAAAGAAGAATTTTGACAATAATCCTCAGAAGGAAAATAACGGTTCTGCACCTGATAATACAAAAGAAACCAAAAAAGAAGAAAATACAAATAACGGTCCTCAGCCCAGGATTGTCGGCAATATTTTCGAAAGCCTCGCTGCTGCAAAAGATAAAGAGCAGGCTATGAAGGAAAGAAAAGCCCAGGCTGCACAGCAGGGAAGAAATGACAGAGACCGCGACAGAGACAGAAGAATGCCTCAGGGACAGGGCCGTCCCGGTGACAGACGTCCCGACAGACCTGACAGACCCGATCGTCCTATGAGAGATGGTCAGGGTGGTTTTGACAGACGTAATCAGGATCATCGTCCTTCAAACGGCCGTCCCGGCGAGAGACCTCAGGGTCAGGGTGAAAGACGTCCTTTCGGTGACAGACCCGGACAGAACGGCAACGGAAGACCCGGTGACAGAAGAAATATGAGTATGGGTGGTCCCGGATTCGGTGACAAGGATAAAGATGATGATAACAGGCGTAATTTTTCATCAAAACGTCCTTCAAAGCCCAGTCCCGACGGACAGCTTAAAAGCGAGCTCAGCACACAGATCGGCAAGAACGATCGTGCAGGAAAGCTCAAGAATAAAGGTAAGGATAAAAAGGACAAGCGTGATTACGATGATGAGATGCAGAACTTAAAGAAGGATCCCAATCGTAAGGGTGCTTTCCAGAAGCCTGTAAAGCAGGTGGTAAAAGAGGAAGAGGATATCAAGGTTATCACTATTCCCGAGGTTATCACCATCAAGGAACTGGCTGATAAGATGAAGCAGAATGCCGGTGCTATCGTAAAGAAGCTTTTCCTTGCAGGTAAGATGATAAATCAGAATTCAGAGATTACTTTTGAAGAAGCTGAAGAGATAGCTCTGGATTATGAGATAATGTGTGAGAAAGAAGCAAAGGTTAACGTTATCGAAGAGCTCTTAAAGGAGACAGAAGAGGATCCTGAGACACTTAAGAAGCGTCCTCCCGTTGTCTGCGTTATGGGTCACGTTGACCATGGTAAGACTTCACTTCTGGATGCCATCCGTTCTACAAACGTTACAGCTCGTGAGGCAGGTGGTATCACACAGCATATTGGTGCGTACATGGTAGAGATCAACGGACAGAAGATCACTTTCCTTGATACTCCCGGTCATGAGGCTTTTACTTCCATGCGTATGAGAGGTGCAAAGTCCACAGATATCGCAATTCTCGTTGTTGCTGCCGATGACGGTGTAATGCCCCAGACCATAGAGGCTATAAACCATGCAAAGGCTGCAAATGTTTCAATAATTGTTGCAGTAAACAAGATAGATAAGCCCGGTGCAAATATCGAGCGTGTTAAGCAGGAGCTGACCGAATACGGTCTCGTAGCTGAAGACTGGGGCGGTGATACAGTATTCGTTCCCGTATCAGCAAAGACTCATGAAGGTATCGAGACTCTTCTTGAGATGGTTCTTCTGACCGCAGATGTTTTAGAGCTTCAGGCTAATCCTGATCGTAAGGCTCGTGGTATCGTTATCGAGGCTGAGCGTGACAGAGGTAAAGGTTGTATCGCTACAGTTCTTGTTCAAAAGGGTACCCTGAATGTCGGTGATTATGTTGCTATCGGTGCTGCACATGGTAGAATCCGTGCCATGATAGATGACAACGGCAGACGTGTAAAGGTTGCTACTCCTTCTACTCCTGTTGAGATCCAGGGTCTGGATGAGGTTCCGAATGCAGGTGAGATCATGCTGGCTGTAGCTGATGAGAAGGAAGCGAGAACCATCGCTGAAGCATTTATCGCTCAGTCTAAGGAGCAGAAGATTTCCGAGACTAAGGCGAGACTCAGTCTGGATGGTCTGTTCTCTCAGATCGAAGCAGGTAATGTCAAGGAACTTAACCTCATTATCAAGGCTGACGTTATGGGTTCTGTTGAAGCTGTTAAGCAGAGTCTGGTTAAGCTTTCTAACGAAGAAGTTGTTGTTCGTGTTATCCACGGCGGTGTTGGTAACATCAATGAGTCCGATGTTAACCTGGCAGGTGCTTCAAATGCTATCATTATCGGTTTCAATGTTAAGCCTGATAATACTGCAAAGGATATTGCTGAGCACGAGGGCGTTGAGATCAAGCTTTACAAGGTTATCT
>JAEEKN010000150.1 GCA_016282435.1 Lachnospiraceae bacterium
AATCTGAAATCTTTTATACGTATAACTATGATGAAAAAGGAAGAATGATCTATGAATATGTAGATTATGGCAAGGATTCGAATAAGTGGGCATATTATTATACTTATAATTCAAAGAGCTTTCTCGTGAAGATAGTGGCAACATGTTACGGTTCCGACGGGCAGCAGGAAGGTGATAGCGAGATCACCACTTATAAGTACAATAAGGCGGGACTTTATACTAAAAAAATAGTAACTTGCGGAACTTATAAGGAAACTAAAAAGTACATCTATGATGAGATTGGGTATGTAAAGGATATAAAGGTTACCACAGATGAAGGAAACGGAAGAGTGGAGCTTTCGATGACCATGGAAGAGTTTAAGGAATTAAACCATCTTCTGTTCGTAGAAAACCAGCAGGAAAAAATGCTTGAAAGACACACTTCACAGACCGTAACATATTATAATGATTTTCCTTTGACTGCAAATCTGGCATATAAGTATTATATTACTTCCGACAGCATTTATTCTGAAGCACCCGACTGGTTGGAGTATGCAGAGGATCGCTTATTCTATCAGATGGGTGGAACAACTGATCCTAAGAACTCGGAGATGATGTTTATTGTTGACCTCAGGAAAGACTGGAAATCATACTTATGGAGATATACGCCTACTGATGAGAATATGTGGATGGATTACGACAGAGATCAGTTTATCGGTGCATATAAGGAAAACGGGAAAATCTATCTTTTCTCAAGATACAATGAAGATCTGAGCAGGGAATATGCTGAAAACACGATAGGCGTTGATTATAATGGAGAGTCTTATGTGTCAGAAACCGTTTTTGATGAAAAGACCTATGATCTGCTGGAGATGTTCGTTATAAAAGAAACAGGAGACACTTCAGAGATTGTTAACCGCATCGTATTTGAATATGATCTTCCCGAGCCTGTGACATGTTCTGCTCTCCGCAGTGCTTTCGAAGCTCCGACAGAAAATATGCTGAATGCTACATTTGTTGTTGATCCCGGAACCAAGAATGAGATCTCGAAGACATTTAAGATACGTGTTGACTCTAATATAGGCTACAATTTGGACGATATAGAAAACGTTGAAGCATATAGCGACAGTAAATGTGAGAAACCTGTAACAGAAAGATGGGACAGAATGTCGGATATCTCAAGATACTTTAAGCATGTGGAAGAAGAAAAATAAAAAACTGCTTGACATTTCATCTTGATAGCTGTATTATTACGGTAACGTTTTAACTCAGTGAAGATGAAAGCTACGGTTTGAAAGTACTTATACAGAGAGCTGCCGGTGGGTGCAAGGCAGTATAAGGAAACTTACCACTCCACTTTCGGAGCTGCCGGCGATGAGTCGGAGGGAGACGACCTCTATATCGTCAATGAGATGTCATGATCTATGATAATTTGGGTGGCACCGCGGAATTTTAGAATTTTCGCCCCATATATGTGTATGCATATATGGGGCTTTTTATTTGAGTGAAGAGAAGAACTTTTCTTTCGTGATGACGTAAACACATCATCAGTCGCTTTGCGACAGCTTCCCCTGGAAGGAGAAGCCTTTAAATCATTTTGTACAATTTGCAGCAGAAAGCTGCCCTAAATAAAAGGAGGATTATTAGAAATGGCAAGAGTTTTCAATTTTTCAGCAGGTCCCGCTATGATGCCCCTGCCCGTACTTGAGGAGATCGCAAAAGAGGTAGTTGACTACCGTGGATGCGGCATGAGCGTTATGGAGATGTCACATAGATCCAAAGTATATCAGCAGATCATCGATGAGGCTGAGGCAGATCTTCGTGATCTCATGGGTATCCCGGATAACTACAAAGTTCTGTTCGTACAGGGCGGTGCAACACTCGAGTTCGCTATGATTCCCATGAACCTTATGAAGAATGGTGTAGCTGATTACATCGTTACAGGCGCATGGTCAAAGAAGGCAGCATCAGAAGCAAAGAAGTATGGCAAGGTAAATGTTATCGCTACCAGCGAAGACAAGAACTACAGCTATATCCCGGATGTATCCGACCTTCCTATAGATGACGACGCTGATTATGTATATATCTGTGAGAACGAGACTATCCACGGAACCACATACAAGGAGCTTCCTAATACAAAGGGTAAGATCCTCGTATCAGATCAGTCTTCAATGTTCTTAAGCAAACCTGTAGATGTAACCAAGTACGGCCTTATCTACGGCGGCGTACAGAAGAACGTAGGACCTGCAGGTCTCGCTATCGTTATCATCCGTGAGGACCTCATCCGTGAGGATCTCCCTGCTACAGTACCTACATACTGCAGCTTTGCAACACATTCGGAGAACGGCTCGATGTACAATACACCCAACTGCTGGGCTATCTACTGCTGCGGCAAGGTATTCAAGTACTTAAAGAGCCTTGGCGGACTTTCAGCTATGGACGAGATCAACAAGAAGAAGGCAGCTATCCTCTATGATTATCTTGATTCCAGCAAGCTCTTCAAGGGCACTGTAGAGAAGGAGTACAGATCACTCATGAACGTACCTTTCGTAACAGGCGATGCAGATAAGGATGCAGCAGTAGTAGCAGCTACAAAGGCAGCAGGCTTCGATAACCTTAAAGGTCACAGAAGCGTTGGCGGACTTCGTGCATCTATCTACAATGCTATGCCTATCGAAGGCGTACAGGCACTTGTTGACTTCCTGAAGGACTACGAAGCAAAGAACGCTTAATGATAAAAGGGTGTCATCCTGAGGAACAGCGTTCCGAAGGATCTTTAAAGATTCTTCACTTCGTTCAGAATGACAAATAATAGATCAGAATGACAAATATTAGAGATAGGAGATACAGATATGTTCAAGGTAAATTGCTTAAATAAGATTTCACCCGTCGGCATGGCAAACCTTACCGACAATTATACAGTAACAGAGAACTTTGACGAGGCTGATATCGTACTTGTACGTTCAGCAGCTATGCATGAGATGCAGTTCCCGAAGAGCCTCAAGGCCATCGCACGTGCCGGCGCCGGCGTAAACAACATCCCGCTTGACCGTTGCGCAGACGAGAACATCGTAGTATTCAACACACCCGGTGCAAACGCTAACGCTGTTAAGGAGCTCGCTATCGCTGCTATGCTTCTTGCTTCACGTGACATCGTAGGCGGTATCAACTGGGTACAGACCGTAAAGGATGACGAGACAGTAGCAAAGCTCGTAGAAAAAGGCAAGAGCAAGTTCGCAGGAACAGAGATCAAGGGCAAGACCCTCGGTATCATCGGACTTGGCGCTATCGGCGGACCTCTGGGCAATGCAGCTTTAGGTCTTGGCATGAAAGTAAAGGGCTTCGATCCTTTCTTAAGTGATGCAGCAAAAGCAGCACTTGATCCCGCTATCGAGATAGTAGGAAGCCGTGATGAGATCTACCAGAACTCAGACTTCATCTCAGTTCATACACCTCTTATCGACGATCCCGATCCCGAGAAGAATACAAAGAAGATGATCAATGCTGAAAAGATCGCTATGATGAAGGACGGCGTTATTGTTCTGAACCTCGCACGTGACCTCCTGGTAGATGACGATGCTATGAAGGCAGCACTTGAGAGCGGTAAGGTACGCAAGTATGTAACAGACTTCCCGAACCCCGCATCTGCAAATATGGCAGGCGCTATCGCTATTCCTCACCTTGGAGCATCAACTGAAGAGGCAGAGGACAACTGTGCAGCTATGGCTGTAAAGCAGGTAGTAGACTTCGTAGAGAACGGAAACATCATCAACTCCGTAAACTACCCCAGAGTAGACCTTGGTGCAAAGCAGGGTGCCAGAATCGCAGTTCGCTACGATGCAGAAGCAGTAGCAGATATGCAGGCAGCTGTTAACGGTGTAGGACTTGTGATCAATGCTGTAAAGGATGGCAAGCGTGGCAAGGTAGGTTATTGCCTGATCGATGCAAAAGAAGCTGCAGCATCTGCAGTTGATGCTATCAAGGCTATCGCAGGCGTACGCAAGGTAGACGTACTTTGATTTAACCAGAATTTAATATAACAAAACAGAAGATATCCCCCACCTCTTAGCGTAGCGAAGGTGGGGGGAGATCTTCGTTTCAGGCGGGGTTCAAGCCCCGACTGAAATAAGATGCGAAGCATCGTTTTGTTACCGAGGAAACGCTGAAGGCGTTTTCGAGGTGACTTTGACTAATTGCCGGGAATGAGGTCACTCCTCTTTCCCGGCATTTTTTTTAAAAACTAACTAAAAGTTCGTTCATAAATAATTATTTTGTGATATACTATAAGAGGCATACGTGAGAATATATGCCAATCTATAAAAATATGGAGGCTTATATGAAGAAAGTAGCAAAGATTCTGGCTGTTATGTTTGTTCTTGCTCTGGTAGTCGTTGCGATAGGCGAGAAGCCTGCGAGCGCTGCAGGAAAGAAGGCGGTGAGGGTATTCACCGAGAAAGAACTGAAGAAAGCACTTAAAAACAAGAGTGTGGACACTATCTATTTCAGAACCGGGATAGAGTCGAAAATCACTATCAATACCAAAAAGGCAAAGAAAAAGAATATCGTCATCGATGCTTCAAACTGTGATATTGTAAATAAATCAAAGTTCAAGAGCATCGAACTGCTCGGTGCATTAACCTACACTGAGGATGTTTCCGGGAACACCATTACCACCAACGGCTATGCTGATTTTGTGATCGCCGAAGGAAGATCTGTAAAAAAGGTAACATTTACCAGCGCGACTCCCGTTTATGTAGTAAGAAAAGGCGCATCTATCAAGACTGTTGCCATGAATGTTTACGGGGAAAAAGGTGTATTCGACAAGAAGACAAATACCATGACGCTTGAAACAAAGGAGTATGAGGAGGACTACTCCTGGGATGCTTCATATGTTTATGACTTTGACAAGAGCGGCAGGCTCCTCGGATACAAGAACACCGTAGAATACAATAACGGCCCCGAAGTTACTATCACCCAGAATACATATGATGAGAACGGTAACCTTCTGAGACTGGAGTCCTATGACTATGATTCCGGTGATATGAAATACTTCTACACTTTTAAGTATGACAGTGAGAACAGAATGTTAGAGAGCAACTTCAAAGAGTCACAAAAGATTACTTATAAGTATGATTCAGAGGGCGTAAAAACCACAGTTATCCTTGACGATGATAACTATCATTCGGAGACAAAGTACACATATGATTCAAAGGGAAGAATAACAAAGACGACTACAAACTCTTATTATATCGTTGATGGCGAAAAGAGCGGTGCAACAAC
The DNA here is from genome assembly GCA_016282435.1 of Lachnospiraceae bacterium. Lineage (GTDB taxonomy): Bacteria > Bacillota > Clostridia > Lachnospirales > Lachnospiraceae > RUG11977. Next base: position 5,260 of record JAEEKN010000150.1, read on the forward strand.
CGCAGTAGTCACACATAAATATGATAAAAACGGTAATTGTATATCTTATGTAAATGAGGGAAGCGACGGATACAAGGATAAATATACATACGAATTTGATAAGTCGGGTAACTGTATTTATACAAAGAGTGAATCCTATGAGCCTTACTCGGGCGAAACTTATGTATCAGAATATAAGATGGAGTATGACGAATACGGTAACCAGACAAGTTACCTGATGAAGTCCGATTATACCGATGGCTGGGAAGACCCCTCCAAGTATGCAGGGTGATGGAACCGTCCCTGTGATTGAATAAGCCGGGGCGGTGCAAACGATCCCGGATAAAACCGTAAAGCGAGCAGTTGATATGCTATGTTCCGGGACACATCGGAATGAGGCAAAAATCGGTTATCCAAACCGATTTTTGAGCGTAGCCCAAGTTCGTCCGGCATCGGGCGGACGAACGATTGCAAGCGTCCGAAACGGAGATGTGGACAGGGACGTAAGCATATCCTGCGAGCGGTAATGGGTTTTAGACGGGATTGGATGTATCGACCCGGCAGGCTATACCCGGCCCCGGTCCTCTCCCCGAGGCTATAGACTAACGCATTTACTTCGTCAAATACCCCTCCACACTGGTTATGCAGTTTGCTCCGTCTGCAGCAGCCGTTATGATCTGCCTCAGCGGCTTCTTTCTGATGTCACCGGCTGCGAAAATACCCGGCATCGAAGTCTTACCGGACTCATCCGCTAAGATGTACCCTGCCTCGTCACATGCTACGAGATCTTTGAACAGATCTGTGGCGGGAGTGATACCGATAGCTATGAACACGCCCGAAACAGGAAGAACACGTTCACCCTCGGTCTTCACATTCTTTACTGCGAGTTCTTCAACATTCGAATTACCCGAAATCTTTTGGCTCACACTGTCAAACACGAACTCGATATTCTCTATGGCATCAGCCTTGGTCACCAGACTCTTTGCAGCCCTAAAAGTATCACGCCTGTGAACAATATACACCTTTTTGCAGAGCCTCGAAAGGAAGATGGCATCCTCAAGCGCTACATCTCCGCCGCCAACGACAGCCACATCTTTCTTGCGGAAGAAGGCTCCGTCGCAGGTAGCGCAGTACGAAACACCTACGCCTGCAAACTCATCTTCACCTTCGATACCCGCCTTCTTGTGAGAAGCCCCTGTGGCAGCAATCACGGTTTTGGTGAGGTATGACTCGCCCTCCCCTGTGGAAATCATGAAGATCAGTTCATTTACCGAGTCCAGCCCCTGGCTTCCGGGATCTATCTCCGTAAAGAACCCGTTGGGAGCTATATGGCCGGGAGTGATATCGGTGATATCTGCGGTCACAAACGTACATCCCAGCTTGTCGCAGTGCTTTTTGAACTGGTCTGAAAGCTCACCACCCGAAAGACCGGGAAGTCCGGGATAGTTGTCAACTTCGTAGGTAGACAGAACCTGGCCGCCCGGAGCGTATGAACGGTCGATCAGGCAGAAGGAAAGTTCTGCGCGGGCAGCATAGATAGCAGCAGCCATGCCTGCGGGGCCCGCACCCACTATGATAGTATCGTATATTTTCAGCGAATCCATGAATATGTCCTCCGTTTTTTTTTTTGACCGGCGGCTTCGGGAAGTCCCGGAAGCATGTATGTATCATAACATATTATGATGGGAGAGGTCAATATAAAAAGAATCTATGACGGGTTATAATTTTTCAGAATATTCTAACCCTTTTGTTCATTTTCGAAAGATTTAGATGTCAATAGATTTTTTATTTTATTGTAAATTTATCACAAATGACAAAACAAAGTTTCTTCTTGACAGCC
>JAEEKN010000151.1 GCA_016282435.1 Lachnospiraceae bacterium
AGCGTCCGCTCCTTCATAGTTGAGGCTCGAGTTTCCGAAGTAATCCCAGAGTCCTATCTCTTCTTTATATCCGCCGACTGCCAGCTGAATCATACCTCCGAGCACTGCGGCGAGTAAAAATCCGTACAATAGACCGAGGGGAGTTACTCCGTTGTCCCTGGTGGCGATGAAAAACAGTGTAAAAAACAGAACTATAAAAGGCAGTATGTATCCAAGCCTTCCGAACAATCCGAATATAAACGCATTTATACCGGTTCCCACTATGCCGCAGATTCCGAGATAACTCAGTATCATAAGAACACACAATAAAGTCACGACAATGATTATGATATCGTCTCTTTTTGTATCGTGTTCTTTTTTGGTTGCTGCGCTGCGTCTTACCGAAGGATATCTCGTCTCCTCGGCTGCCTGTTTTGTAGCGGCAGTACGCGAAGCAGAGTTCCTGCGCCCGTTCATGTTCACAGACTGGGGACCCTGTTTTTTGATTCCTCCCGCAGCGGTACTTTTTGAAGCCGAAGTACTCTTTTGAGTGGCAGTGCTTCGGGTGGTACCCGTCTTTTTAGTTGTTCCTTTTGTATTTCTGTTTGTTTTCTTTATTTCTTCCGACATTTATATTCCAAATATCTCCTATTTTCTTATATTTACCAATTTAAATGTTAAAAACTCTCGACATCCATATGTATGCAAGTTCCGGCCACATAGCGATATCCTTAAAAGGATTAACAAAAGGCTTGTTCGGATCCGGTTTCGGAGGCTCCTGATTATTACCCGACAGGAACTGTTCCTTTAACTCTTTGCATCTTCTCTTGGAAACACCTACGAGTGTATCATCCTTTACGTGCTCTATGACTTTGTGGAGCTGTTCCATCGAATAGTCCCCGCCCTTCCAGCCGGCAAACATCTCATCACTGGCTATGGACAGACCGTGATCACCCGAAGGAAATACATACTGCGCGTACCCTACCTTTTTAGCCTTCAGAGCTTCTGCGAACAGATAGCTGTTCTCCACAGGTACCAGGCTGTCGCCCAATGTCTGCCAGATAAAGCACTGAGGAGTATTCTCGGTGACGTTTTTCTCCAGCGAATAATACGTTTTTTCCTCTTCCGAGGCATCCCTTCCGAGAAGTGCTTCCATGGATGAACCATGAGTAAAATCACCTGATGTGATAACGGGATATCCGAGTATCACCGCATCGGGTCTGCAGGATATTTCCGCATACTTAGGATTCTTATCCTTTAAATCATCAAAATGTGTAGCTACGGTCGCACACAGATGTCCTGCTGCCGAAAAACCGCAGATGGCGAGATGACCGGCGTTTACCCTGTACTCTTCCGAATTATATCTTACCACTCTTATAGCCCTTGCCAGGTCATCGGAAGGCTGGGTCTTTAAAGGTTCTGAGAATGTAATGTCAGTAGTATATGTTATGACAAAAGCATTCATTCCCTTCTTATAAAACTCCATAGCCACGAGCTCGCCTTCGTGAGGTGCGCACATGCAGTATCCGCCGCCCGGTGCCACTATTATGGCGTCTCTTTTTTTGTCGTCCTCATCATGCAGGAACGCCATGATATTCGGCATAAAACCGTAACTCTGTTTATATGTGTATTCGTTTTCTTCCCAAAGATCCACCCTGAAAGATTTCATAACCCCTTTATACCTCCGTATTGTTTTTCCGGTATTTTAAGCCATCTATCATTGTAACCGATTTCATATTCTTATGCAATCTTTTTTTCTTAATTAAACAGCGACAATATGAGTTTTACCACCAAGGCCGCTACCCATGCTATACTGCACTGGAACAGAACCACTCCTGCCGCCCATTTTCTTCCGAGTTCGCGCTTTACGGATGCCACAGCTGCCACACAGGGTGTGTAGAGCAGGCAGAATACCAGGAACGGGATGACCGTTGTCGATGTGAAGATTGACATGATCTCTTCCGTGCCTCCAAAAAGGACCGAGAAAGTGGATACCACGCTCTCCTTTGCTATAAATCCTGTAAAGAGAGATGTCGTGATCCTCCAATCGCCAAACCCAAGGGGGGCAAATGCAGGTACCATTGCCCCCGCCAGAGCTGCCAGCATGCTTTCCTTTGAATCCTCCACCATTTTGAGGCTGAAGCTGAAGTTCTGCAGGAACCATATCACGATCGAAGCTATAAAGATAACCGTAAAAGCACGTGTCAGGAAATCTTTCGCTTTGTCCCATAATAATCTAAATACATTTTTAAGTCCGGGCATACGGTAGTTCGGAAGCTCCATCACAAAAGGAACCGCCTCGCCCTTAAATATTGTCTTCTTTGAGATAAAAGCCGTAAGTATACCGGTTATGATACCGAACAGATACAGCCCCACCATCACCATCGCTCCTTTTCCCGGGAAAAACAGCGATGAAAAGAACGCATATATAGGAAGCTTTGCAGTACAGCTCATAAAAGGTATGAGCATGATGGTCAGTCTTCGGTCTCTTTCCGACGGGAGCGTACGCCCTGCCATGATTCCCGGAACCGAGCAGCCGAAGCCTATCAGGAGAGGCACGATGCTTCGTCCGGAAAGTCCCAGCTTTCTTAACGGCTTATCCATAACAAACGCCACTCTTGCCATATATCCCGTATCTTCGAGCAGTGACAAAAAGAAGAACAGTATGATAATTATAGGAAGGAAGCTTAATACGCTGCCCACTCCCTCAAATATACCTTCAACGATCAGCGACCTGATCACTTCGTTTACTTCCCATGACTGAAGTAACGTATCCGCCTTCCCGGTCAGAAATTCTATCCCGGATTCCAGTACTTCCTGCAGCCATGCTCCCACCACATTAAAAGTCATGAAGAAGGTGAGCCCCATGATACCGATAAATGCGGGAATAGCCGTAAATCTGCCCGTAAGAACTTTATCGATTCTCTCGCTTCTCTGTCTTTCCTTACTCTCATGTGGCTTTATGACTGAAGCATCCACCAGCTTGCGGATAAACGAAAAACGCATATCTGCCATAGCAGCAGCTCTGTCCAGACCACGTTCCTCCTCCATCTGGACTATGATATGCTCCACCATCTCTTTTTCGTTCTGTGACAGTTCCAGAGCCTCTATGACTTTTTCGTCGCCCTCTATTATCTTGTTGGCAGCAAATCTCACAGGGATCCCCGCACGGTCCGCATGGTCTTCTACCAGCTGCATTATACCGTGGATACAACGGTGTACTGCGCCGCCGTTGGAATTTTCGTCACAAAAATCCTGCTTACCCGGAACCTCCTGATATTTTGCCACATGGATGGCATGGCGTATGAGTTCGTCCACGCCTTCGTTCTTTGATGCTGAGATAGGAACTACGGGGATACCGAGCAGTGCCTCCATATCGTTGATCCTGACAGCACCACCGTTGCTTCTCATCTCATCCATCATATTTATAGCGAGAACCATAGGAATGCCAAGCTCTATCAGCTGCATGGTAAGGTACAGGTTTCTCTCTATGTTTGTCGCATCTACTATATTTATAATTCCCTTGGGTTTCTCACCAATGATATATTCTCTCGATACTATCTCCTCGTCCGTATACGGAGACAGCGAGTATACGCCCGGAAGATCCACCACCTCGGTGTCGGGCATATTTTTTATCGAACCGCTCTTCCTGTCTACCGTGACTCCCGGGAAGTTACCGACATGCTGATTTGCACCCGTCAACTGGTTAAAAAGTGTAGTTTTTCCGCAGTTCTGATTGCCGGCCAGCGCAAATGTCAGCTTTGTCCCTTCCGGCAAAGGATTCTCTTTTGTTTCGTCATGATAGATACCCTCTTCACCGAAGCCCGGATGCTCACGATATTTTCTAAGTTCCTTATTCTTTTTTCCCGCCGGATTTTTTTCTGTATCCTTCGATTCCTGTGCGTTTTTCTTCTTCAGGGGTTCGATGCCTATTTTTTCCGCATCTGCCAGACGCAGTGTCAGCTCATACCCATGGATCCTGAGTTCCATGGGATCTCCCATCGGGGCGTATTTTACCAGCGTAACCTCCGCTCCGGGGATCACGCCCATATCCAGGAAATGCTGTCTTAGTGCGCCCTGTCCGCCAACAGTGGTGACTACTCCGGATTCCCCTTTTTTCAGTTCTTTTAATGTCATAGTTTTTTACCATCCTTCAAACTATGCAACATTCTATCACTTATAAAAAAATACGGCAAGTCCCAAAAATTAAAAATTTTAAAAATACTACTGTTCAAGTCAGCCCAAATATGTTATAATAAAGATTGTGTGTTAATTTTTGTGCAATATGCATAGTTTTTTAGCTTGGAATAAGGATTATTTATGATAAAGAAACTATTCAGACAAATGATAATATCCCAGATCGTCTCTGCGATGTCAGTTACGCTCTGCCTTTTGGTTGACAGTATCATGATCGGTCGATTTCTGGGAGTCGAATCTGTGGCGGCCTACGGACTTTCCACACCCATACTTCTCGTCTTTGCGGCCTTCGGCGCCATGCTGTCGTCCGGTATACAGGTAGTATGCAGCAAAGCGATGGGTAAAGGTGACGAAACGGCCATCAACAGATATTATACCGTATCTATCATCGTGGCCGCTTCTTTCTCCGCTATCGGTGTTACACTGGTCATCATATTTATGAACCCCTTATGTGAGTTCCTGGGTGCGGAACCCGGAACCGAGGTATTTGCTCTTACCAAGGACTACCTGAAGGGCTTCGTATTCGGTGCACCCGCATTTATCGCCGCACAGATGCTGGTACCCTATCTCCAGATGGCAGGCGAGCGCACGCGTCTGGTGGTTGCGGTTCTTGCCATGACGGTGGCCGACATTATATTCGACCTGATGAATGTTTATGTGTTCAAACAGCGTATGTTCGGTATGGGAATGAGTTCCACCGTAAGCTACTATATAGCGGTTCTCATCGGTCTCATGTATTTCGTACGTAAAAAATGTATATATCAGTTCAATAAAAAACTGGCATGCCTGAAGGCTGTTGGAGAAATAGCCCTCGGCGGAATTCCTACCATTATAAATCAGGTCAGCCTTGTACTTCTCGCATTCACCATAAACAAAGTCATGATGAAAACTGGCGGAAGTATCTCGGTAGCCGCATACTCCATAGTTTCGACCATAGCCAATCTGGGGTACTGCATGGGAACAGGTATATCCGAAGTATCTCTCATGCTTTCCGGAATTTACTATTCTGAGGAAGATGAACATTCACTCGGTGAGATCATAAAAGCACAGTCGTTTTTCTCCGTAGTCTGCGGAGGCGCTGCGACTCTGATACTGATTGTTGCCGCACATCCTTTGGTCCGTCTGTTCCTCGATACCAACCCGGAAGCCGAAGGTGCTGCTATCTGGGGACTGCGACTGTTTGCCGTAAGCCTTATCCCGAGCACGCTCAACGCAGCTTTCAAGAAGTATTATCAGGCCATAGGAAGAGTTCAGTTCTCGGAGTCCATATCCATTATGCAGAACTTCCTTTTCCCTACCATAGTTGTTATAGTCTTTGGTGCAATCTTCAAAGAAAAAGGCGTATGGTGGTATTTTATCATAGGTGAAGTGCTCACTCTTCTCTATATCAGCCTCCTGGTACATCTGAAGAGTAAAAAGAAGTTCCTGTCACTTCCAAGTTTTATATGTTTACCCAGCTCATTCGGATACAAACCCGACGACGTAATAGAATTTACCATCCTTGACCGCGATGATGCTATCTCAGCTTCCGAATCCGCTCGAAACTTCTGCCTGCAAAAAGGCATAAGCAAAAAGAACAGCGTATATACCGCCCTCTGTATTGAAGAGATGGCAAACAATGCTCTTCAGTATGGATTCGAGGAGATAGGCAAGAACAGAATAGAGATAAGGCTTGTAAAGAAAAACGACTCCATGCTTATCCGTTTCAGAGATAACTGCAAAGAGTTCAATCCTGTAAAGTTTTTAGAGTCAAGTAAAAATAATAACGAAGATCCTTCCAAACATATCGGTATCAGGATGACCCTGAAAATGGCGAAGAACATCCAGTATGTAAATTCGCTGGGATTAAACAACCTGATGCTGGAAATCTGATATATTACTAACTCATATCTTCTCCCAACATACCTTTCCTTGGTGAGAAAGCCGAATAAGATATAAAAAAGCTCCGTACTGACACCTTTAAGTCAGCCGGAGCTTTTATTCAATATCACCAACAACATCTTCATAGTTTCGTTGCATCAATAACAGAACGAATTGAGCAGTCCTGTGTTTTTAACCTTTTCAAGCCATCCATAAGAACGTTTCTCGGACACGCCAGATTCATTCTCAGGAAATTCCTTCCGTTTCCCCCATATATAGAACCGTCCGAAAGGAACAGTCCCGTCTTCTCCCGTAAAAGCTTTTGAGCCCGCTTACTGTCCATTCCCCATGAACTTATATCTATCCATATAAGATATGTCGCATGGCTCACGACCACATTCAGGCCCTGTATTTCATCCCTTATAAAATCACAGGCAATCCTTTTATTCTCAGCCAGGTACTCCCGTAACTCATCGAGCCACTCCCCGCCTTTTTCAAAAGCCGCTACAGCCGCCTCACAGGCAAATACGTTCGGCTCTGCCACCTCGTCCGTATTGAGTCCCCGCCATACTTTATGCCTCAGGAACTTATCCGGTACGCATACTGCAGCAGTCTGAAGTCCCGCAATATTAAACGCCTTCGTGGGTGCCATACAGGTAATGCTCACTCTCCTGCACTCCTCCGATACCGAAGCAAAAGGAATATAGCCGTACCCCGGATCGGTTAGGTCACAGTGTATTTCATCCGATATCACCGTCACGCCGTACTTTACAGCGAGCTCACCGATTTTTTTAAGCTCTTCCCTGCTCCAGATATTGCCGGAAGGATTCTGCGGATTGCAGAGTATCATGAGGCTCGCCTGCGGATCCGACATCTTTTCTTCGAGGTCCAAAAGATCCATTTTGAACATTCCGTCTTCATAAAGGAGAGGACTTTCTAAAGGTCTCGCCCCATTGTTAAATATCGAATTGAAAAATATATTATAAACCGGAGTCTGAATGATCACCTTTTCATTCGGTGTCGTAAGTTTCCTCACTATGGAAGATATGGCAGGAACCACGCCCGTGCAAAATATCAGCCAATCCTTTTCCATAGAAAACGAATGTCTGTCTTTCCACCAGGTCATATATGCTTCGTACCATTTATCGGGAACATCGGTATATCCGAACACCCCGTGTTCCACTCTGTTTTTAAGAGCTTCTATCACCGCCGGACAGGTCTTAAAATCCATATCCGCCACCCACATGGGAAGTTCATTCTCGCCCACATCCCATTTCGAGGCACCCGTACCACGCCTGTCAACTATTTCATCAAAATCGTATTTCATATCACATCATTTTTCCCACTCGGGAGCATCAGATTTTTTTATAACATTGTCGCACTTTATAGTAGTCTTTTCGGGATCTATTCTATCCTTCTGTATTATGAGCTCACCTATTTGAGGCGCGCTTATCTTTCCCTGACCGGGATTAAATACACTGGTGATTCCGGATAATATCTCCGCATCCACCTTTGAATATTCAAATGCAAGTGTCGTATTTACCAGCTTGCAGTTCTTCATTATGAGATTGTCGATATAGCACATTCCCTGAAGACTCTCTATCGTACAGTTGATCAGAGTCAGATTCTTCGAATTCCACCCCAGATATTCACCCGAGATAAAAGAATCATACACCGTAACATCCGAACTGTTCCAGAATGCATCTTTGGTGAGCAGCCTTGAGTTTCTGATGACCACTTTTTCAACTCCGTCAAACGAATAATTTCCGTCAAGCTTGAGCCCGTCCACTTCCATATTCCGCGAATTCATGGCAAAATAGTCCCCTTTTGCCATCACGTTTTTCATCCACACGGTATTACAGCTCCACAAAGTCTCCAGAGCATTTGACATCACTACATTCTCTAAAGTGATCCCGTTGCATCTTCTAAAATTTTTCGGAGCCTGGATCATGGTATCCTTTATACTTATATTATCCGTATACCACACTCCGGCTCTGGCCGTATCAAACCATGTACACTCCACAGCATTTACGTCCTTACAGTACCACAACGGATATTTCCATCTGAACAGTACACCGTTAAGTTCCAGATTGCTGCTCTCTTTAAGCGGTGACTCACCACCCTCAAATACGCAGTCTTCCATCACCAGATCATGACTTCCGAAAAGTGCACGTTCACCTGTGAATTTCATCTCTTTGTATTCCATAGATAATCCTTCCTTTTCTTGTGATTTTGGCGTCATTATAGCATAAATTATATTGACTTAAATAGATTATCTTGTTTTTCAGATGAATACAAATATACCACATCCGTAAGTAATTTTATACATCATATCGCCTTATCTTCTCCCGTCACCGGATCCTGTATCAATCCAAGTTCTTCCGCCACCACCTGCTCCTGTGCCTGTGAAAGTTTCGCTATTTCCTGTTCCTGAATATTCTCTATTGCTATTTGCTCTGCTATAGGTGAAACCTCTTCAACAACCTGCGTCTGAGCAGCGTCTATCTCTTCATTTACTTCTTCTGGTACATTCACTGTTATTTCAGGCTCAATCACGGTCGATTCCTTCTCCGGTGTAGATTCAACTTCTACTGTCACCTGTTCCCTAACATCCTCCGGTGTACCTTGAATTTCTCCCTGTACAGTCTCTGTCGATTCCTGTACCGGTGCCTGCTCAATCACATTATTGTTAGTCAACAAAGCTACATTAGCCGATGCTTCCGTTTCATTTACAGTTCCGGCTTCCTGAACATGATTTACACCCTGTGCCATCCTCTGCTCATAATCACTACCGGGCATGGGCTTAGCATAGTAGTAACCCTGGATCATATCGCAGCCCTGCCTTGCCAGGAAATCTACCTGGTCACGTACTTCCACACCTTCGGCTACGGTACGCATATTGAGTGCCTTTGCGAGTTTTATAGCTTCTGATACCACTATCTCGCCACGGCCGCCTTCAGTCTCTCCTCTGAAGAAATCAGCATCAAGTTTCAGAACATCCAGAGGCATATCTTTCAGCGAATTAAGTGATGAATATCCTGCACCGAAGTCATCCATCGATACAGAGAAACCATAACCCTTTAATTTTTCTATAGTAGAGATAAGAGCCTTTTTATCATCAAAGAACGCACTCTCTGTCAGCTCTATCTCTATAAGCTCTCTGGGTGCTCCTTCCCTGTCCACGGTATCCCTGATCTGCTCAGCCAGGTCGCTTTCTATGAAATGTGCTCTCGATACGTTTACCGATATGGGCACGCACTTATATCCCATATCCAGCCATCTCTTCTGATCCCTGGCTACATGAGTCAGCATATAGTGGTCTATCTCGGTGATAAATCCATTCTTTTCAAAAATAGGTATAAACTTACCGGGTGATACAAATCCATGCTCAGGAGACTGCCATCTGATAAGTGCCTCGGCACCTCTCAGCTCATCTGTCGAAGGATTGTATTTAGGCTGATAATATACCATAAACTCTTCGTTATCGAGTGCTGACTGCTGCTTCTCATTAACGATATCTATCCACTTCTGTTCTTCTACCAGTTTATCATCAAAATATGCAATAGCGGTATCATCGTTTCCTTCCAGTGTAGCTGTTGCAGCGCAGGCATTTGTATAAACCTTCTCAATATCCACGAACAGTCTCTTCATATATGTACCGTAAGGATTCTTGATAGCAGGTATCAGTGCGATACCCACATGGAATGCAAACTTATGTGAAGGCTCAACATCTCTGATATGCTTCAGGATGAATTTAACCTTCTTCCTTAACAGCTCATCGTCAGTATACTGAAGCAGTACTGCGAACGATGAAGTTCCGTGATGTGCACATGCTTCAAATTTTCTATTGATAGACCTCGAGATCAGATTATTTATGTTTTGAAGTACTCTCTCGCCATCCTCCACCGAATGGCATACACAGTAAGTATTGAACTTTACAAGTGAAATATTAATTATAGCATAGTTCAGCTTGTCATTCTTTCTTTTGTGGAATATCTCGTCACCCTTTATCGTAAACCATGACCAGTTATGACCTTCGGTCACGGGATCGGTAAAGAATGCCTTCATCAGTTTTCTCTGTCTGTGAACTTTTCTGATAATCTTTCCGATAAGTGCTATGAACAGAATAGCAGCTATAACTCCCAGAACTATAAGCGATACAAAGATTATCGCCATATCCCTGGTCTTCAGTTCATATGCAGCCTTTCCCACAAAGCTTCCGCTTCCATCCTGAAAATCAACCGATATCCAGAACTTAAGGGGGATCACCATATCCTCTTTGTCGGTACTGTCATAAAAACCTGCAAAAATACCTTTATCAGTTACGAGATCATATGCCTCTCCGACTACTATATCCAGGGTTGTCCCATCAAGTTCCAATGTATCGTTACCCTTTTCGTAATAAACCTGTATCTCATCGGGTAAACCCGTTGTTTGAGCTATGCCGCCCTTAAAGGTACATGTCATCTCACCCTTGTTATACAGCACATTCTTTTCACTGTCCGTTACGAGATAATCCCTGCCCTCTTTCTCCAGCATCTCTTTGGCTATTTCCTTGTCCTCTGCTGTCTCGTACAGGCTCGCCATATATTTTACTGTTCTGTATTCCGTCTCCAGTTTCGAGTCGACCAGATAGCCCTTTATTCCCTGAAAAACCACAATAGCCACTATAAGTATACAGCAGTATACAATGATAAGTCCCAGTATCGACGGAACTATATGCTTTTCTTTTATCAAACGGTAGTATTCTTTTTTATCTTTCTTTTTCAAACGTATCAGACTCCCTTCCCGCAAACGTTCTGCTATGATTATACTAGTTAACAGCTTTACTGTCAATGTAAATGAAACAAAATAAACAAAAGGATTATAGCAGAAAAATACACGGGGATAAAGTAGATTATCCGCAAAATATAATGCTAAAAGAGCCATTTTAAAAAGTTTTACATACTGCTATTTTCCGATGAAAATAAATGCAGATTGACTAAAATACATTATAATGATAGAATGTTAACCAACAAAAATGCAGTCTCAGGGAGGCCGATGATGTCAGACGTTTTTATAAGCCATAGTTCAAAAGACAAAGAAATAGCGGATAAAGTAGTAAAATATCTGGAAGGCAGAGGTCTAAGCTGCTGGACAGCCCCCAGGGATATCGTACCCGGCACCGAGTGGGCTGCCGCCATAAATACAGCTATCACCGCCTCAAAAGTATTTTTGATAATATATACCGCAAACAGTGCTGAATCCGGTCAGGTCGCACGCGAGGTAAGTCTCGCCGAGAACAGACCCGGAGTATTTGTTGTACCCTATAAAACCGATGACACTCCCTTAAAAGGCTCATTCGAATACTATCTCACCGGGTCGCATTTTATAGCAGCTAACTATGCAAAAAAGGATTACAAATTTGAAGAGCTCTACAACATCATAGCTGAAAAAGTCAACAAAAACATCAATAACATCACCAACAATACCCATATAGACTGCATAAACATAGAAATAACTCCTGACAAAGATGAGGCTTCCGGCAAAAACCGTAAACCTCTCATTATCGGTCTGTCTGTTGCCGCCGTCGGTATCATTGCGGCAGTGCTTATTGTTATACTCAATTCAGGAAAAAATATAAACAACACAGAATCACCTTCGAAAACTGCAGAAACCACTGCTGAAATTCCTACCGAGAATCCTACCTCTACGGACTCTCCGTTAATCACTGAAGACCCGACCGCATCTTCTACCGATGGTTCAACTGAGACACCTACTTCTGCAGAAGACTCGACAGGAACTCCTTCTACTACCGAGACTCCGACTGACACACCAACCACTACCGATGTCCCGACTGAAGCACCTACAGCCACCGAGCCTCCCATGACTACAGAAGAGCCTACTTCTACAGTGCCTCCTACCGAGAATCCAACCACTACTGAGGCACCAACCTCTGTTGAAAACCTGACTGAGGCTCCCACAGATACACCGGAACCTACAGAGACCATCCCTGAAACGGTATATGACGAAAATGATGCAAAAACACAATTAATGATGTATATCAGCAAATACGGAAACCATTTCGAAAACGAAAACGGTGAGTACTACTCCATGAAGCATTCATTCGGACCATTCACCATAGATGATGGCAGCGATACACAGAGAACCATTGAGAACTCCATGATCTATCTGAACTCCAGATATAACACTTCCGAAAATTCAGACCGTCCGCTCGAATTAGGCATATATAATAAAGATCTGCATCTGCATGTATGGCTGAAATACAATATCAAAACAGACAGCTACGAACTAAACGCATATGAAGATAAAAATACAGGAAAAAATATCGGCACTATAAATATGTACTTTAAAAACGGCTTTACAACCAAAATATCTGAAAAGGATTTTAGAGATTACAGTGAATCCGTCTGGTTCAGTAAAGACGAGTTTATCCGTAATGTAGAGGACCTCTTAACCGTCCTGTGCGCAGGACTCGAAAGCGACCTAGCGGACATGGATGAGCCCGTAACGACAGATGCACTTGGACTCAATTAACAGTCCAAGTGCACCCATTTGTTTTGTATTTTTCTAATATTCAAATATGAAATTACCAATAAATAGTATCCTATAATTACTACCCATATCAGAGTATCTTCATCAGTGATTCGTGCGCCAGTGAAAAGGCTTCGAATCCGGTGAGGTTTCGGGCGTTTTCTATCTCGGTTTTATTGCCGCCCTTTTCAAGTTCAGCCAGGCCCTTAAATTCAAACAGATGCGGTTCCAGGGAAAGGAATCCGTTAAATCCGTCTGCAAAAAGGTGATCCAGTATTATCTTCACATTTCCATCGCCGTAGCCGGCAGGTACGACCTTACCGGTTTCCCACAGTGCATCCTTTACATGCACATATACAATGGAGTCTTTTAAGAGTTCAAAAGCTTCCAGCGTATCCTGCCCGGCCTGAACGAAATTTGCAAAGTCAAATATTGCCTTAAAACTGTCACATCCCAATTCTTCCATCAACTCCCTGCATTCATGAGCCTTCTCACCGTATATACCTTTCTCATTTTCGTGAAGAAGAAGCACATCGTTTGCCTTCGCATAATCCACGAACTTGCCCAGACGCTCTAATACCTGCTCCTTATACATTTCTCTCGAAGCTTTGTCATCTCCCGGAATATAGAAGCTGAACATTCTGATATTCCGTGTATCCATCATATGTGCCACTTCCACCGCACGCTTAAACTCCTCGAAATGCTTTTCAAACGGATCGGTAATCCCTATTTTCCCGAGAGGTGAACCGAGAGCCGAAAGCGATATACCCGCATCATCCAGTCTGCTCTTTATTTCCTTTACTTTCGCATCGTCATGATATATCAGATTATTTCCGTCCACACCGCGCATCTCTACATATTTCATGCCCAGCTTCCTTAAGCTGTCTATCTGTACCGTCAGACTACCGTCTATCTCATCAGCAAATCCTGTTATCTTATCATATTTTTCTTTCATCAGTATGTTCCCTCCGTATCAAATACTTTGCCGCTGCCCTCCTTCTTTTTTGACTGCTTCCTGCGTTTTGTAAGTTCCTCTAAAAACAGATCCTCATCAAAAGGAATCGATACTTCCTTCCCGAGCCACGATGACAGGAACATCGCATTGGAAAGTGTGAGTCCATTGATGCCCTCTTTTCCTTCAGCTATAAGTTTCCCGCCGTATAATATTCTGTCGGTAAATGCCCTAAGAACTCCCATATGCTGCTCGTTTTTACCATCGGTTTCCACTTCGATGCGTTCCATGTCCGGCTTTGCAAATCCGTTTTCCGCCGTTTTGCAAAACTCCCTCTCGTTCACGCTCAAGCGGTCAAATATCAGCTTGTCATGCTCGCATACAATTTTTCCCATCTCAAATGTAAGTTCCAGACGGTTTGTACCGGGTGCATCGCCTGTGGTGGTCACAAACACTCCTGTGGCACCGTTAGCAAATTCCATATATGCCGTGACATCATCCTCCACCTCGATATCATGCCATTTTGCTTCGTGGCAGAATGCTCTCACCTTTACGGGCAGTCCGCAGAGCCACTGAAGAAGATCCAACTGATGAGGACACTGATTTAGCAGGACCCCGCCGCCTTCACCGTCCCATGTAGCTTTCCAGCCGGCAGCATCATAATAACTCTGAGTCCTGTACCAGTCAGTGATGATCCAGTTCACTCTCTTTAGTTCGCCCAGTTCCCCGCTCTCTATCATTTCATGAAGCTTCCTGTATACGCAGTTTGTACGCTGGTTGAACATGATGGCAAATACCTTATCACTCTTTTCTGCCACTTCGTTCATCTCACGTACCTGTTTTGTATACACACCCGCAGGCTTTTCACTGATAGCATGGAGACCGTGTGTCAAGGCGTATATCACAAATTCGGGATGGAAATAATGCGGTGTGGCTATAAGCACAGCGTCACATTCACCCGATTCTATCATTTCCCTTCCGTCCGAAAAACGCTTTACATCTGCAGGCAGACTTTCCTTTGCCCAGGCGAGTCTGTCCGGATTAATATCCGCCACTGCAGTGAGCCTCATCTGCGGAACCAGGCCCTTAGCTACATTTGCAGCATGTCCGCTTCCCATACCTCCGATACCGATAATCCCAAGTCTTACTTCGTTCATATTACCCTCCGATTTCTGTTTGTTTATATATTTCCATGGTTACATTAAAAACATTTTTTACGCTGTCAATATCATTTTTGAATCTTTTTCCTTCTTTAAGGCTCCTGTAAAAATCTCTGATACAATCCCTGTGTCCGTTCCCCCAGTACGATTTACCTATATACCCTTCTCCCGCACCGTTAAAAGAGATCGCATTCCCGTCATCAGGAAAAAGCATGAGGTCGGATCCATTCATCATCAATCTCCCCTTTGTTCCCTGAATTTCTAAAAGTACAGGAGCGTCTCCCGAATAACAGTTTGACGCATAGAAGCACGCCCTCTTTCCGTCCTTAAACTCGAGCCACGCTTCCACCGTATCCTCCACCTCTATATCGAGATGGTGATTGGCTGCAGTAGCCTTTACTGTCTCCGGTTCCCCGAGGAACCTCAGAAGCAGGTCAAGCGTATGTATTGACTGATTTATCAGAACTCCTCCACCTTCCTTTTCCTTTGTACCCTTCCAGTCACTCGAATCATAGTAGTCCTTTTCTCTTCTCCATGTTACGAACGCCCTGCCACCGGTAACCTGCCCTATCCTGTCTTCAGCGATCAATTCTTCCATCTTTATCACTGCTTCGTTATATCGGTTTTGGAAACAAAATCCAAGCTTCCCGGAATTCGCTGCATCTGCTTTTTTCAGTTCTTCAAACTGTTCTTCTGAAACCGCACAGGGCTTTTCCATGAATACCGCTTTTTTATGATCCAGTAATCCCACCGCCATCGGAGCATGAAGAAAATGCGGCGTACATATATGTACAACATCGATATCCATGTCAAACAGCTCCCTGTAATCACTGCATAGCGTTAATGTATCCGGATCATAATACTCTTCCGCCAGAGCACGTGCTTTCCCGATATCGATATCGCATAATGCTGTAACAGTTACATCTTCCATATTTTTCAAAACCCAAGCATGAACCCTCGATATTCCGCCACAACCTATGATTCCGGCTTTAATCATAACGTCACCCCTTTCATTAATCAGTATAGTATATCTCCACTAATAATAATATATACATAAAATGCTAAAACCATGCAATAATCCGACCTGTATAAAACCAATGCCAACGACCTTATACCGGCTTTTTTGATTCAACAATGTTATCACAAAAATTAGGGGTTGCATTTTCTCTTGCATCGTGATATACTGTCTTCGCAAAAGAACATAAGTTCTTGTTTTGCAGCAACGTGTCAAACATAGATTTGGTAGGTGATTTTTGTGAATGACAGAGACAGCTTTTATATAGCCATAGATATGAAGAGTTTTTATGCTTCAGTGGAGTGTGTCGCCCGCAGGCTCGATCCGCTAAAAGCATATCTTCTGGTGGCAGATGCATCCCGCTCGGATCATACGATATGCCTGGCAGTCTCCCCTGCTCTAAAAGGCATAGGTGTTCCCGCAAGGCCCAGGCTTTTTGAAGCGAAGCAGGCCATAAAAAAATACGAGGCAGCGAACCATACACATATCGAGTACATCACCGCCACCCCGCGTATGGCCGAATACGAGCGTATCTCCGCCCTGATATATTCCGTGTATTTGAAGTATGCTGCTGAGGAAGATATACATGTATACAGTATCGATGAATGTTTCATAGACTGCACCCACTATCTTCATTTTTATACTGAAGAAGCCTCACGCACCGGTGAGCACCCCGCACACGTCATGGCTATGACCATGATAAGGGATGTGCTCCATACCACGGGTATCACTGCCACTGTCGGTATAGGTACCAATCTGTATCTCGCAAAAGTAGCCATGGATATCGTGGCAAAAAAGTCAAAAGCTGACAAAGACGGAGTACGTATCGCAGAGCTTAACGAAGAATCGTACAGATATCTTCTCTGGGATCACCGCCCTCTCACGGATTTCTGGCAGATAGGACGCGGCAAAGCGAGACGCCTGTACAACCATCATATGTTTACCATGGGTGATATCGCCCTGAGGTCCCAATGGGACGAGGAGTGGTTTTACAA
>JAEEKN010000003.1 GCA_016282435.1 Lachnospiraceae bacterium
AGTCTTTTTCTCTTTATATTAAAAAATTCCCTGACTTTTTGTCAGGGAATACTTTAGTTTTGTATCAGAATACCAACTGCTAAAAAACGATGTCCGGATCATGCTGCAGTTTCAGATACGTCCAGATATTTGTAAAAATATTCTTGGGCAAGTTCATCTATTCTGCTTTTTCCGTTCTCAAGTACCGAAACATTTGCACCTAAACAACTGCAGGCTCCCACACAACGATTGCAACCTATACAGTTTTCATTTGTACTGATCAAATCTCCCATATAAACGCTCCTAAAATACGCGTATAGTTATTAAACAGCCGAATAATATATTCAATCCATACTGCTTCCGACATCACATATCTGCAGCAGCATGTTGTAATTTACATTTTCCTTTCGGTTGAAATGCCAAACAGCCTCTGTTTCTTTTAAAACATGCCCACTGTTCCTCACTGTCTCAATGCACCGTTGTGCGCCTTCTACCGGTTTTTCTTTTGAATACTCATTTCCGAATATCACGCAGTCACCTGCAGTTTTAAAAAGGGCTCTGCAGATAAGCGGTATAACTTTGTCATTCTTACTCTTCAGCTTTTGTTCAGCTCTTTCTGCAACATCCGCTGCTCCGGTGAACAATGCTTCAGGTATACTGCCCGCAATTGATCTGATAAAAAACGAAATAACGGAAAACAACTGGCTGCATACACCGTTGCAAAGGACGATGTCTCCTTCAGGCAGCCTTTTTATCAATTCTTCTTTCGAAGTTATTGTTTTATCAAGAAGTCTGTCGAGTTTTGACATAAGTACTTCTTCAAAATCATCACAGGTAAGGTTTTTCCCGAACCTTTTAAGCGTTAAAAGTGTATCCTCAAAAAATTCCGAAATGTCCTGCTCCTCTATGCCGGTAAGTGACAGAGGAAGAAGCTCTACTTTTTCAGCATCACTATCCGCCAATTTATTCGAGAATGCAGTCATAGATTCCGGATCACAATCCACCAGACGAATTCTTTCAAAATGCCTGCATAATCTCTTTATATCAATGTCATTGCAATATCCTGCACCAACTACGGTTACAGATTTCGAACTTTCCCCACAGCCTGCTTTTATAACCAGATCTGTTAGCAGCTGCCTATAATCCTTCCAGTCCTCATAAGCATTTATAAGCTTGAATTTTTGTTTTATGTCTTCAAGTATCATTACCTGTTTTTTACCTTTCAAAACCGATGCCAAGCTCATTTCAGTTTTCTTGCCATATCATGTCTTATAGCTTCTATCACGCTTGACATATGGTATTTTATCAGGAATATCTGGTTCGCATATTCCGGAAAACGGTTTGAAGTGGTCTCCATCATAGGATAGATATACTTCTCGGTTTCCTGTATGTATTGTGCCATTCTTTTCTCGGTAAAGCCCGTAACCATACCGGATATGTTGTTGCATCGGTCAAGCAGCTTCACTATGGCTGCTATCCTGTTCTTGCCGATTTCTTCATAATACGCTGCAAGCCCCGATTCGGAAGACCTGGTCACTGTTTTGTTCTTAGTCAAAAGCCTTACGGCTTCCTTTGTTTCACCGTTTACGGGAAGTTCTTCAACCTTTACTCCACAGTCCTCACACACATCATGAAGCAGTGTAGCGGAGACCAGGTTGTCATCTTTCATGCCAAGTGATAATGCGTGACATGCAAGCAGTAACGGATGGTAGATATAAGGGACTTTGTCCTTGCCCTTTCGGAACTGACCTTCATGCTTTTCTCTTACATAGGGCAGTACCCTTAAGGTCTGAAGCATATCCAGTGCTTGCGCATAGGATTTTACATGCGTGTACATCCTTTTCTCATCAAACAGCCTGTCTGACAGGTGTCTTGTGACATTGATAAGATCCTCATCCGTTTCCTGCCCCTTAAGCAGCCAGTCGGTGGTCACTCCGTAAAGTGTTGCGATTTCCGGAAGTTTTGTAATGTCAGGCGTTGTCTCGTCTCTCTCCCAAAGGCTTACAGCCTGTGATGAAACATTCAGTTTTTCTGCTACTGCAGCCTGGGTAAGTCCGCAGTTTCCTCGTGCCTGCATCAGTCTTTTTCCCAAAGTATCCATGATCTCTCCCCTCCTTCCGATTCTATTATATAAAAGAATCCGTCAACAGTAAAGAGAGTAAAGCTTGAACATTAAAAAAAGTTTATAAAGCATTGCTTGATTTTACCAACAAACAACTAAAGCCGGACTTTAACCATCCGGCTTTGAAAATAATCATTCTTTAATAAATGAAAATACACATTTATAAGTGATTCCAAAAATGCTGAGACTTAAGAGTACACCAAAGCATACATCGCTAAGGAAATGTGCATTTGTATGAATCCTGTTATATCCCAACAGAACAATAAATATTACCGCGATAGAGAACAACACTATCTTAACGGATTTCTTTCTGCACTTCAGCCCATCAACAAGCATTGGTAAAGTAAGCATTAAAACCGATCTGATCATATGACCGCTCGGCCAGCTTCTAAAGTTGCTTTCGTCTACTAAATACGGAGACATCTCCCACCAGTTCTTATATTCAGAGAGCGGATCCTCTAAAGTTATAAGATATCTGTATCTGGGGCGGCAAGCTAAATATTTAAGCCAATCATTAAACGCCATACTGATTATGCCCGAAATGATA
>JAEEKN010000152.1 GCA_016282435.1 Lachnospiraceae bacterium
CTATATCCTTTATTCCCTCGTTTATTAAAAGCTGTCTATAGTACTTGGAATACGATCTAAGGTTTTTATCAATTTCATTTTTATTCTTCATTTCTATCTTTCCTCAAATATTAAATCCAATATTCTGTCAACGATCGTATCTATTGTTTTTTCATATACTCTTTCATGAAGTTCATCCTTTGCTTCAGCGGTTAACACCAGAATCTTTGTCATATTTGCCAATAAAAGCAGATCGACATCAGCTCTGACACCCTCCAACATGCCCAGCAAACGGGAGGCTATAAAACTTTCTTTCTCTTCATCGGGTTCAAAATCAGACGTATTCTGCATCAATTTTGATTCATCTTCGAGAGTAAAGTGTGCGTAAATGCTATTCTCTTTGTCTACCAGATAACGAAAATATAAACGGGCATCTTCCCTTCCGAGCTTTCTTTTTCCGGACAAAACATCTTCACCGATCAGAAGAGGCAGCATCTTTTGTCTGTGATAACGAATAAGTTCGACAAGATATTCTTCTTTGTTTTTCCAAAAGTGATAAAAGGTTCCCTTGGCAATTCCTGCAGCATTCGTAATCTTTGAGATAGTAGTGTGTGTTACACCAAATTCTTTGATCAATGGAAACCCGGCTTCCAGCATGGCGGTCCTTAATTCATCCCTTTGCTCATTTGTAAATACTCTTTCAGGCATGACTGCACCTCCTTATGTGACCGTTATTTAATTATGGTCACATAATATATATCATATATTAACCTGATTGTCAACAAAAAAGTATAGGCACATAAGGAATTCATCTGATGCATAGAAGAGAACGCTAATGGGCCAGCAAATTTCTGAATTGCTAAGGCGTATAGTGGTAGCATTACCTAAGGAGGTTGGTATCATAAGCATGCCGGAATACCGCTTCATTTCTGAAGCGGTGTTTTTATAAAAATCTTATCGGAATATCCACCGAAAGGTTGTAAATATTCTATAAAAATGATATAATTATTCAGTTAAGCATATAATTTTACAAGAGGAAAGAATTATGATGAAAACGACACTTACAAAAGCAAGTATTTCAGTTATCTGTTTATTGCTGAGCTTAGTCTTAGCTTCCTGTGGGAGTACAAATACCAAGGATGTTACTGCAAGAGATAATACTAATGATATTACAAATAATAATTCTAACAGTAGTATAGCCCAAAGCGAAGGATTAGCTGATGTATCAACAAGTGAAACAGATAAAAGTAAGACTGATACTGAAGCTTCTGTTACAGACATTACGGAACCGACCAAAGAGCCGGAGGTAAAGCTGACTGCTTTTGAAAAATTGTTTGCTGATGGCCCTAAACTTGCATGGGATGACAACAAACTTGCCGGATATATTGATATAACAGGTAATTGGGTCATCAATCCACAGTTTCCTGACGCTTTAAAATTCTCTGAAGGACTGGCCGCCGTAAAAGATTCCAAAACTGACTTATGGGGATATATTGATGTCTCCGGAAAATTTGTCATACAGCCTAAGTTTACAGATGTTACCCCATTTTTTGAAGGCACAGCCATTACTACCGGAGAAGGTGGCCGATACGGGAATGCATGGGGAGTGATTGACAAAGATGGTGAATATGTCATTCAGCCTAAGTATAGGATGTCGACATTCTTTAAGGAAGGATATGCAATAGTAAGCAGTGATCTAAAAACCTATCAATTCATTGATACAAATGGGAATATAGTGTTTAATGGCGAAAGTTTTCTTAAAGCATATCTGTTTCATGAAGGAGTTGCTGTTGTTAAGGGCACAGATGGCAGATGGAAAATGCTACATTCTGATGGCAGCTTCTCAAATTTCGGAGTAGATATCGATTCGGGTGGATTTAGCAGCGCCATATTATATGGTTACTGGACAGCCTCCGAATATATTCCTTTATCGGAAGGATGGGAAGCAAAAACTTCATATGGCTATTATACTATGCTGGATAAAGATGGTAAACAAACGGGAAAGCCATTTGATTACAGATTTAACTTTAACGGTGATTATGCCTTCGTAGATATGGGAGGCTCTAAGAAAGGTTTTATCAACAAGGATTACGAATGGGTGGTAGAACCTAAGTACTGGGAAGGTGGATTTATAAGAGAAGGACTCGCTTGGGTTGTAGAAAATAAATCACTCGGAGATTACAAATGGTATATTATTGATATGCAAGATAATGTTATCTGTGATTTTGAGGATCATAAAGGGATACATTTCAATTCAGGACAGCTCTATTCAATCTATCCCGATAAAACAGAGATACCTGTACCGGCTATAAAAAAATTCAGTGACGATCCATTAGATTTTAAATGTGGATATGCAAACTGGAACTACGATGAGGTAATCCCGTTTATATACGACGAAGCAAATGGTTTCGCTTATGATGGAAGCTATGCTATAGTCAAATATAAAGGGCACTATGGAATCATAGATGTAAAGGGTAACTGGCTTATAGAAGCAAAGTTTACAAGTTTTTCAAGTAAACCTATTATATAACAAAATGCGATGCGTAGCATCGTTTTGTTACCGAGGAAACGCTGAAGAAGTTGAAATTTAAAATAATATGATAAGGAAGAAAACTGTGAAACAATATAGAAAAGCTTTTATATGCCTGTTGATGGCACTTTCTCTGCTCCTTTCTGCATGTATGTCAGGTAATGAACAGTCAGTTAATGAGCAGCCGGTCAATGAACCTGAGATTACTGGTATTACGACTGCTCCGACAGATATTACATCGGAAGAAAATAAGCTTTCTCTTAGTGATATTGAAAAGCTTGCTGCTGAAAATGTATTTAATGTACATTGGTACACTTCGACGGAGGGAGATTTTTCCGCAGGTACTTCTTTTATCATGGATTCTGAAAAGTTTGGTGGAAAGATACTTGTTACCGCTTTCCATTATCTGGTACCTGATGGGGAAGAAAACACATTTAAAGGAAAAGATCTTCCTGAATTCGTTCAGGGTGGAACTGTTATGTATGCAAAAAGCAAGGCTGCATCCGGTGCAAGTCTTAAGAACTGTATTGTGATTGAGGATGCGCAGGCAGTACCGGTAATTAACAAAGATGTAGCTGCCTTTACATTGTATAATGCTGAAGATTTAAAAACACTTCCTCTTTCAACACATCCTACAAAAAGAGGAGACAAGCTTTATCTTCTGGCCAGTCTCTGGAAGGGTGATAATATCAATGAGAACTGTGTATATGAAGGATTTGCGGTTTTAGACTCGAAAGGGGAAATGAGTTTTAAGCTAAACAATAATTATGATACAATGGGTGGAAGCGGAGGTCCGATCATTAACGAATATGGTGAGGTAGTTGCCATACATATGGCATCAAACCAAGCCAACACTATCATGTTCGGTCATTCTTCGGACAGTTTTCTTGCGCAGAGAAATGCAGGGGTTGTTTCGGATGTTACATACGAAGAAAAGCCTCAAACAGCAGAGGCATCAGAGGGAGAAATACCAACTTATTTTCATAATGCTGATGACCTTTCCGCTGAAACTTATTTCTTTAAAATGAAGATAACGGGGGTTGAAACGGTTGACAGTATTGGTCAATTAAAAGCATCTGATGGGCAGAAGTTTGCCGTTGTCAGTA
>JAEEKN010000153.1 GCA_016282435.1 Lachnospiraceae bacterium
ATACAGAACCTGTTGCAGAAACGTTTGAGCAGTATACACAGCCCGTAGCAGAAGAGATTCCTGAGGTTCCCACAGAGCCGGAGCCTGTAGCAGATGAATATGTAGAGCAGCCCATGGAGTTTGAACCGTATGTGACTCCGGGACTTGAGGCTGAACCAAGTGCAGAGGCTACTGAGGAATATGTGGAGCCAGTGGTTGACGAGTATGTAGAACCCGTAACAGAGGCCGCAGAGCAGTACACGGAGCCCGCAGTTGACGAGTATGTAGAGCCCGCAGTTGACGAGTTTACAGAACCTGCAGTTGATGAGTATGTAGAGCCTGTGACTGAGACAACTGAGGAATATACAGAGCCCGCAGCTGAGGCTGTTGAGGAATATACAGAACCTGTTGCAGAAACGTTTGAGCAGTATACACAGCCCGTAGCAGAAGAGATTCCTGAGGTTCCCACAGAGCCGGAGCCTGTAGCAGATGAATATGTAGAGCAGCCCATGGAGTTAGGGCCGTATGTAACTCCGGGAATAGAGGCTGAGCAGGAAGTACCTGTTACAGAAGAATACACAGAGCCCGTCGCTGAGACAGTCGAACAGTACACGGAGCCTGAACCGGTAGCAGAACCCGAACCCGAGCCTGCACCTACAGTAATGCCGTGGACACAGAAACCTGTGAGAACCGAAGAACCTAAAGATACGGGAATTCCGATGACTCCACAGGAGCTGTTCGGAGACAATTACTCCGACATCAGGGGCATAGGATACGGCGACGGAATGGCATACACCGCATTCTGCAAGTCGGAAAATAAGAAAGTTGTAATCAAGAAAATCCACAGTCAGATTGAAAACCTGGCTAATATTTCAGATATTATCAACAGGATGAAGAGGGTACACCATCCTGCACTGCCTCAGGTTATAGATTATATCCAGGCAGATGGAAATATTTACTCTGTCATGGAATATATAGAGGGTAAGTCACTTTACAGATATATCAGTGAAGGCAAGACATTCTCGGAGAAACAGCTTGCTACATGGGCTACCGAGATCAGCTCGGCACTTATTTATCTGCACAAGTACGAGCCCAGGGTAATCCATGCGGATATCAAGCCGTCAAATATCATCATAGACCAGAACAACAAAGCTATACTTACTGACTATAACCCTGAAACGGTCGATCAGTACGGAGCTCATGTTATAGGTTATTCAGACGGATATGCTCCGCCCGAGCAGTATGAATTCAGATCTGCCAATACCTATGGTGCGGTAAACTATGATGAAAAATATAAAAATACAGTTGCAACCGGAGCAGATGGAATATATAATGTACAGGAAGGTACAACATGTGAAGCGGCTTCACGTGCGTTTGCCGTAGTAGATGAGCGTTCCGATATTTATAATTTCGGTGCTACATTCTATTTTGCAGTATCCGGCAAGAGACCTGAATCCTCTACGGGAGATGTAACTGCCGTAAATAAGGCGGGCAAGGTAAAATCGGGATTTGCAGCCATCATTGGCAAATGTATGGAAAAAGATCCCAAGAAGAGATACCAGACCGCTGAGGAATTGAATTCCGCATTAAAGAGTTATCAGAGACGCCCTCTACTTATTGTTGCAGCATTTGTATTGATCGCAGTACTGGCATTTGTACTCTTTGTTTTGCCGGCACTCACCAAAAAGTCGAAGAAGCCTATAACAGCACCCGACGGTTCGACATCGATGCCCGCACCTTCTGTGGAAGTAACAAGTGAACCCGAGAACACCGCGGTTCCTACTGAGGATGTGACTGTAACAGCAGAAGCAACTCCTACAGTGGCAGTTCCTACAGCTGATGAGACACCTACCGATGAGCCTCAGCCTACGGATGAAGATGTTACACCTACGGATGAGATAACACCTACAGATGATGTTACTCCTACTGAAGAGATAACACCTACAGAAGAAGTAACACCTACCGAAGTGGCTACGCCTACCGAGACACCTACACCTTCACCGGAGGCTACATTAACACCTACGCTCACGCCTGAAGCTACAGTGACTCCTTCGGCTACACCTACTCCTGCTCCTACGCCTACGACAGCTCCTACAGCAACACCGAAGCCCACGAAGGCACCCAAGGCTACAGCAACACCAAAGCCTACGGAAGCAGAGCTTACACCTACTCCTTCGATCAGTAAGGTGACCTATTATTCGAACCTGATCGGATTTGAGCTGGATGACGGTACACTTAAGAATTACAACCTTTCAAAGAGTACAGAGTTTGCAGGCTTGAAAGCCGGTAAGGTTAAATATGTATACTTTGGCGGTTATCCGAGTTCACTGGTAAGTTCGGAAACAACCATCAAGAATCTTAACAGCGTAACATTTGACAGTAAGACCTCAGTAGCGGACTACGGCGGAACAAAGTACATGAAGGTTGATTTCATGCAGGGAAGTACACAGACTGCTACATTGTATTACAGATATGCACCTATAAAGTGGGATGTTCTGTTCTCTTCAAAGAATGAACTTGTTCTGATCTCGGATCAGGTAATAGATTTCTATGATTATGACGGACTCTCAAGCTGGTTAAAGTCTGTATTTAAGCCTGCCGCTTTCAGCGGAACAGAAAGAAAGATCATTAGTGTTGATGCTCACATTCTTTCTGTAGACGATGTATCAAAGTATTCGTCAAAACTCGTAATGAAGACTACGACCACCGATTATGCAACAATGAGAAAGAACTTCGGTAAGAACATGTATGATACTTATGCTACCGCAATGTGGTGGCTGAAGGGTTCCGGAAGCTATGCATATGTCGATGGAAGCGGATCAATGTCAAAGAGCGGACTTGATTCTTCGTCGAGACAGGGTGTAAGACCCGTAATAACCATAAAATTGCAGTGATAATTAAAAAAAGCCCTGCAGAGAAAATGTCTGCAGGGCGTAAGTTATGTAAAAGAGGAGGGAAATATGGATAAGTTTT
Source organism: Lachnospiraceae bacterium (assembly GCA_016282435.1). Taxonomy (GTDB): domain Bacteria; phylum Bacillota; class Clostridia; order Lachnospirales; family Lachnospiraceae; genus RUG11977. Next base: position 2,953 of record JAEEKN010000153.1, read on the forward strand.
TATTTACATCTGAATCGGTAACAGAAGGTCATCCTGACAAAGTCTGCGATCAGATCAGCGATGCAATCCTGGATGCGCTTTTAGAGCAGGATCCATACAGCCGTGTAGCATGTGAGACATGTTGTACTACCGGACTTGTTCTGGTAATGGGCGAGGTTACTACAAACGGTTATGTGGATATACAGAAAATAGTAAGAAATACAGTCAGAGATATCGGTTACAGCAGGGCAAAATACGGATTTGATGCCGATACCTGCGGTGTAATAGTTGCACTTGATGAACAGTCCAAGGATATAGCCATGGGTGTTAACAAGGCACTTGAGACCAAGGATAATTTCGGAAAAACTGTAGAGGAAGAAGAAAAAATAAACGAGAGCTACGGAGAGGCCGATCCCGACAATGTAGGAGCGGGAGATCAGGGTATGATGTTCGGTTATGCAACAAATGAAACTCCCGAACTTATGCCTTACGCTATTTCGATGGCTCACAAGCTCACGAAAAAGCTTTCAGAAGTCAGAAAGAACGGAACTCTTTCCTATCTTCGTCCTGATGGAAAATCACAGGTTACAGTGGAATATGGTGAGGACGGAAAGCCCCTGAGACTCGAAGCCATAGTAGTATCCACACAGCATGATCCTGAGGTGACTCAGGAAAAAATCCATGAGGATATCAGAAAATACGTTATAGATGCTGTGATCCCCGCAGATATGATAGACGGAGATACCAAGATATATATCAATCCTACCGGAAGATTCGTTATTGGTGGACCTTCAGGAGATTCGGGACTTACAGGAAGAAAGATAATAGTCGATACCTATGGTGGATCCGCACCTCACGGCGGCGGAGCTTTTTCCGGCAAGGATCCCACAAAGGTGGACCGTTCGGCCAGTTATGCCGCTCGTTATGTGGCAAAGAACATAGTAGCTGCCGGACTGGCTGATAAATGCCAGATACAGATTTCATATGCTATCGGCGTGGCTCGTCCCACATCCATAAATATTGATACATTTGGAACAGGTAAGCTCTCGGATTCCAAGATACTTGAAATTGTCAGGGAGAATTTTGATCTTCGTCCCGCAGGTATTATAAAGATGCTCGATCTCAGACGTCCAATATACAAGCAGACCGCCAGCTATGGTCATTTCGGAAGAAACGATCTGGATCTTCCTTGGGAGAAGACCGATAAGGCAGAAATTCTTAAAAAGTATTTATAAAAGAAATATAGAGGTTAAGTAAAATGGCAGATGAAAAAAAGCAGGTAGAAGCGATCACTTCCATGCAGGAGGATTTCGCTCAGTGGTATACTGATATAGTACTTAAAGCAGAACTGGTTGATTACTCAAGTATTAAGGGATGCCTGGTAATAAAGCCCGCGGGATATGCTATATGGGAACTTATCCAGAAGCAGCTTGATGAAAGATTCAAGGAAACAGGGGTAGAGAATGTATATATGCCCATGTTTATCCCGGAATCCCTTTTGGAGAAAGAAAAGGATCATGTGGAAGGTTTTGCTCCGGAAGTAGCATGGGTGACCCAGGGAGGTTTGGAGCCTCTTCAGGAGAAGCTGTGTGTAAGACCTACATCGGAAACACTTTTCTGCGACCTCTATTCAAATATTATTCATTCATACAGGGATCTTCCCAAGGTTTATAACCAGTGGTGCAGTGTAGTCAGATGGGAGAAGACCACACGTCCCTTCCTTCGTTCGAGAGAATTCCTGTGGCAGGAGGGACATACTGCGCACGCTACCGCAGAAGAAGCAGAAGCCAGAACAGAGCAGATGCTGAATCTTTATGCACAGTTCTGTGAGGAAGTACTCGCTATCCCTATGGTAAAGGGAAGAAAGACCGATAAGGAGAAGTTTGCCGGTGCGGAAGCTACCTATACCATAGAGGCGCTTATGCATGACGGTAAAGCGCTCCAGTCCGGTACCAGCCATAATTTTGGAGACGGATTTGCAAGAGCATTTAATATCCAGTATACGGATAAGGACAATAAGCTCTCTTATGTATATCAGACTTCGTGGGGCATGACAACCCGTCTTATCGGTGCGGTTATCATGGTTCACGGTGATGATTCGGGACTTAAGCTTCCTCCCAGGGTAGCACCTGTACAGACAGTGATAATACCCATCATGCAGAACAAGCCCGGTGTACTGGATAAAGCAAATGAACTGGCAGGTGCCTTAAAGGCAAAGGGCATCAGAGTAAAGGTAGATGATACCGACAAACGTCCCGGATTTAAATTCTCCGAGCAGGAGATGAGAGGCTTCCCGACACGTATCGAGATAGGCCCGAAGGACATCGAAGCCGGTACATGTGTACTTGTACGAAGAGATACCGGAGAAAAACTCACTATAGCATTATCAGAGATTGAGAACAAGCTTCCCGAGATACTTGATCTCATTCAGGCAAATATGCTTGAAACTGCCAGAAAGCATCGTGACGCACACACCTATTCAGCTACTACATATGAAGAGTTTGTTGATACTATAAATAACAAGCCCGGTTTTGTTAAAGCTATGTGGTGCGGTGATGTTGAATGCGAGAACAAGATAAAGGAAGATACCACTGCTACATCGAGATGTATGCCCTTTGCGCAGGAGAGAATCTCAGAGACTTGTGTATGTTGCGGAAGACCTGCTAAGGCTCTTGTATACTGGGGCAAGGCATATTGATTAAAAGAGGACTATATAATGATAGATTTTGATGAGGAAGTTACAAAATTCCAGCCCTCTATGGAAATAGAGAAGGTTGAGGATACTGTCAGTGATGAGAAACTGAGGGATATCTCGGATGTACTTCTCGGCCTGACCAGAAATATTCAGAACATGCAGGAAGTCCAGATAGAACGAAAGTTACGTGAAACTCAAAGTAACTATTAATATACAGATGATCAGGTAGGAAAATATGATTTGTCCAAATTGCAAAAATTCTGTAGCCTTTAACAGAAGAATCTGTGACTCCTGCGGGATGGACCTTGAACCTGCCAGAAAGATAGTAGAGCGTTCAAATATTCTATACAACAGAGGCCTGAAAATGGCTCAGGTGAGGAATTTCTCAGGTGCAATACCAATCCTTGAGAGAAGTCTTACGTTATATAAACATAACAGTGACGCACGAAATCTTCTCGGACTTATATATTTTGAGATAGGAGATATTGTAGAAGCATTGTCTTCGTGGCTTATAAGCAGACATCTTGACCCTGAAGACAATGAAGCTGATTATTTCCTGGAAAAGGTTCAAAGGGATACTGCAGAGCTCGATTCTATGAATCTGGCTATAAAAAAATATAACATAGCATTAAAAGAAGCAAAACAGCATAACTTTGATCTGGCAATTATACAGCTCAAAAAAGCTATAAGTGTTAATCCGAAGTTCTTAAAAGCGTACCAGTTGCTGACTCTCATATATATGAATGTCGGCGAAACAGGAAAAGCCCAGAGGCTGATAAATACGGGACTTCGTATAGATATAGGAAATACAACTCTTTTACGGTACAGACAGGAGATAACGGGAGCCGTTGTACCCGGTAGTGGCGAGGGTTATTCCGTATCGTCGGATGAAGCTAAAGATAAACCAATAGCAGCAAAGTTTTCATATAAGGAAGACAAGCCGAGCCTGTTCCCTTTCATAAATCTTGTAATCGGTGTTATCATAGGTATCATATGTGCACAATGGCTTATCGTACCTACCGTAAAGAAGAATATGAAGGAAGAGTACGAGAGCAACAAAATAGATTACAGTGCTGAACTTGCCAATAAATCGGCTACCATCAGCCAGCTGACGAAAACAGTCACGGATCTGGAAAAAAAGATTGCAGAACTCGAAAGCGGTATAGTCAGCTCGCGCGGAACCGGTACGGTAAATGTTAAAAACGAAAGCTATACCATGTTTTTTGAAGCCTGGGAAAACTATTCAGAGCTAAAGGACAGGGAATATACCGATGATGAAATAGTAACTTTGGGCTTTAAGCTTTGGAAGATAAACAGTGAGGATATCACCGACGGTCATGCCGAAACGCTTCTGGCAGATATGAGAAATGATATATACCCTAAGGCGGCGAAAAAAGTATATGCCCGTGCCAAGGATATCTATGAGAATGAGATGTATGAGGAGGCTGTAGACTGGATGTCAGCCGCAGCGGCTATGGATCCCGAGAACGGAAATCCTTTGTATTATCTCGGAAAATCATATCAGGCTCTGGACAGGTATAAGGAAGCACTTGATGCTTATAACAAAACATTAGAGGTAGATCCTAACTCAACCCTAAAAGAAATGATTGAAGAAAGAATATCAGAATGCAAAAAAAAGCTGTCGTAACGACAGCTTTTTTGCTTGGAGTATTACATCTCACTGCTCCACAGACGAACCTGATTCCTACCGCCTTTTTTAGCAGCGTACAAAGCTTTGTCTGCGTGCTCTATGAGTTCCACACGTTCCATTCTGGGATTCCAGATGGAGACGCCTATACTTATGGTGATCGATACCAGTGTAACCTTGCTTCCTTCGTTAAAGGGAACGGAAGTGGTCTCAACGGACTGACGTATCTTTTCGGCAACGGATACAGCAAATTCCGAATTGTTGGAATCAAGCAGGATAACAAATTCCTCACCGCCGTAACGGCATGCGGTACCTTTGTTGCCGGTGACCTTCTTCATGATGCTGGCCACCTGTTTTAATACTTCGTCTCCAAACTGATGTCCGTAGGTATCGTTACATTTTTTGAAGAAATCAACGTCAAGCATAAGTGCCGACAGCTTTGCTTTTTCGGAATCGCTGGTCTTGTCTATGATGAGGTTGTCAAGATAGGAACGACCGTAAAGCTGTGTGAGTCCGTCGGTGATAGCCCTGTGGTACAGACGGGCGTTCTCGATGGGCGCACCTGACTGGTTGGCGATGAATCCGATGGTTTCCATATATTCGTTGGAGAAAATACCTCTCACGAGACGTGAGTCAAGGTATATGACTCCGTAAAGCTTGCCTCTGACGAACATAGGCATGGCCATAACCGACTTTATACCGTAACGCACCATCTGAGAATAATTCTTTCTGAATTCATCGGACTGGACGTCATTTATGACTACGGGCTGGTTAGTGAGTTCTACATCCTCCAGTATCCAGTCGTACGAATAGCTGTCGAAATTACCTGTGTTGAAAATAGATGCTACATAGAGCTTCTTGTCGCCGGTCTCGGGATAGAGGAACAGAATACCTCTTTCAGCCCCTGTCAGTTCGACCGCATCCTGCAGAATCTTGTTCTGAAGTTCTTCAATCTCAAGGGTTGATGTGAGACGTTCGCCCATTCTGAGGAGGGTGTTAACCTTACGGTCAACGTTCATACGGTTCTGTTTTGACGAAATATCTGCCATGAGAGAGTTGGATATAAAATTATCCGCGTATCTCGAAGTGATCAGCTCTTCGCATTTCTTTACATATACCGAAGCGGAAATATGTGAGAAATTCATGTAAGCATCGAAAATGTTATATCTCGATTCCTCGTTCCTGTGCTGGTCGAGGAGGAATAATCCGTATTCGTAGTGGATCTGCGCGTTCTCAAACGTATTCTGTGTTTCGGATGCGATGAGGATTCCTTCACGGAAATACTCATCAGCTTTTTTGGGCTTGTTGGTCATGACGCAGTATTTTGCGCAGGCTCTGTAAGCTGAAGTTCTGAAACACGGATAAGGTTTCGAGTCGGAAAGTGACTGACTGCACAGTGTCTTTAAATATGATTCCTGACGTATTCGAAGTTCCTGAAGCTCACTGTTACGGCTCATCTGGAATGTACTGACTTTGGCTATAGCCAGGTGTGATGTAACAGAGAGCAGAGGTATCTCAACGAATCTGACGGTATCTATATAGTTCTGCGCAATGTTCAGGTTCTTCTCGGCAGTTTCAAACTTACCCTCTTCGAGCTTCAGTATACCTGTCATCAGCCTGTAGAAACACTGTGCGAACTGAATGGGAAGTTCATCGTTTAGGCCCGATGCAGATTCAGCGGCAGCTTCTGCCAGACTGAAATTACCTTTGCATGCAAGACATCCCACCATGATGGATGAGGATATGAGGAGGTTGAATTTATCACTGAGTTTGCGGGACAGGGCGATGGATGTTTCGCAGATTTCCCTGCCTTCGTCAAATCTTCCGGACATAAAGTACGCAAGACTCAGATAAATGTATATATTGTTGATCTCCCACATATCACCGATCTCGCGGAAAAGATCAAGTGCTTCATGGTAGTATTTTATGGCTTTGTCGTGGTCACTGTCGATGGTGGCAAACAGACCGCTGATAAATAAACTTCTGGCGTATCCGAAACGGTCACCTATCGACTTTCTTAATGTGAGCGTCATGGACTGGGCAAGCTTTGCTTTTTTCTTTTCGGTGTTCAGCTCGTAATATATTACCAGTGCGGACGCACCGAAACCAAGCTCGGGTGAATTGCCGAACTTCTTGTTTGCAAAAGTATACAGGCGTAGCAATGTATAATTGAAGCCGGTCTTGTTGGTATATGCGTATACCCATATAAGTGTTTCGAGGATGGATACGATGATCTTGTCCTCTTCGTTGATATCGGTATTGCGGCGAGTAGCATCTTCAGCTGTTGAAAAACGGTTTTTGGTCAGATCCGATCCTGTGGAAAACTTGACGTTTGCCTTTAAGGAGTGGAGCATGACGTTCATCTCGGTCTCGGATGTAGGGAACTTGAAGTTCAGAGCCTTAAGCGCTGACATGAGGCTCATGATACAGTCCCTGAAATTACCCTGACGGAAATGACCTATACCTATGTTCCTGTATAGCTTTGCTTTTTCCAGGCTGTTCTCTATAAGAGGAAGAAGCTCGCTGGCAATGTTTAAGGCATCCTGGAAATGTCCTGTGGTAAGATTCAGGTTGATCAGGGACTTCTTTACGGAAATCCATGATTCCAGGTTGGTATTACTGCGGTTGCCCATAAGCTCCAGGGCTTTACGATAGTAGTTTATAGCTTCCTCGTTAGCGTTCGTGGATTCAGCCAGGTGTGCTGCATCCAGACAGTAACGGCGTACGCCCCTGTCGTTGTCTGCCATAAGGAAATGGTATACAAGTCTGTACAGATGGGATGAAGTCTCGCCCACATACTTGGCTTCGATACCTTTGGCTATCCAGTAATGGAGTTCCTTTTCACGTGTCGGATCTATCATAGCCAGAAATACTTCGTGGATCTGCTTGTGTGCAAAGGATACCAGTGTCTTTCTGGCGGATGCATAATTTAGAAACTGCATGGATACGGCATGGTCTATCCAGGGCAGCATATCGTTGAGTTTGACATCTGTGATGTAGGATAACAGATCCAGTGAAAATTCGTATCCGATGATGGCAGCTATTTCCAAAAGGTTTACGGCGTCTTCATCGAGCAGGCGCATTTTATTCCTGATAATGCTGATAACCTCGGCTTCCGAGTTGACTGTACGAAGCTTATCCCAGTCATGTTCGATGGTTCTGTTCGAGACAGTGATCACACCATCCTCCAACATGGAGCGGAGAACGTTAATGGTGTAATAAGGGTTACCGTCTGTCTTTTCTATCATGTATGTGGTGAGTACGCTGCATTCCTGACGGGGAAGCCCGAGGATATCTGCCAAGTACTCGCACATTCTGGTTTCGTTAAAAGGTTTTAAGGGCAGATCGAAGAAGCCTTCACAGGTCTTGAGTCTGGAAATGACGGAAGCAAGCAAAGGATTCTCTTCGGCGGATTCATAATCACGCATGGTGACGATGATGGCAACCTTGTGTGATGCTACACGTTCGGCCATCTCGCAGATAAGCGAAAGTGATGATGAATCAGCAAACTGCAGATCGTCAAATATGATACAATAAGGCTTGTCATCCCTAAGGAGTGACAGCATGAAGGTTGAAAGCAGCATGAAAGAACGCTGCTGTTCCTTGTATTCGTCGAGCGCAGGCAGGGATATGGCCTCTGTGAGCACCGAGCTCATGACGGGGCTTATTCGGGTGACGGTATCTGTCAGACCGCCAATAAGCTGTGACAATCTGTTTTTCTCGGTGATCTGATGCTTACGTTCGTATGTACTGTATATGGAAGCAAATTCTCCGAGCAGCTGCTGGAATGCGGAATAGGGCGTCATCCTGTACTGTGATTTGAAGGAACTCCTTAAGACTACAGTTCCGTGTGATGTAAGATCAGCGTACAGGTTGTTCATCAGGTCTGACTTACCGCTTCCTACACCTCCGTGTACCAGAATAAAATTACCTTTGGATTCGAAGGAATCCTCACATTTTTCTTTTATCTGAGTCAGTTCGTTCAGACGGCTGTACATCTTTGCCTTGCGGTTAAAGCCGTGAAGAATATCGTTATCGGTGATAGGGTTCCCCAGTTCTGTATTGGACAGAAAACGGTCGATATCACTGATAAGCTCATTGGCGGTGGAATAGCGGAGATCGGGATCCTTGCTGATGAGCTTGTTGATGATATTTGAAACATCCACGGGAATGGACGGGTTGATATCTTCCGGGGGTTTTACGCTGACTGCGATATGCTTGTAAACCATGTTGTCCATGGTGTCCGAATGAAAGGGCAGGCATCCCGTCACCATGTGGTACAGGATGATACCGAGAGCGTAAAGGTCTGAACGCTGATCCACAGGTCTGTCGAGGACACCGGTGGTCTCGGGAGCCAGGAAGCCGAAACTGTAATCTATGTCAGTATTGGCAAAGCTGGAGTATTCGATGATATATGCCAGGGCAAAGTCCATGATCTTTACAAGAATCTGACCGTCCTGCTCGAGTATGAGTATACTCGGTGTGCGCAGCGCCCTGTGTATAACGTTAAAGCTCAGAGCGTATCTTAGCCCCGTAGCTATCTGCTGGGTGATGTTCAGAGCTGTTTTTAAATCGAGAGTTTTATTCTGCTCTATGTATTTGTTGAGCAGAATACCGTCGAAGTATTCAAAAACGATGCAGATCGTATCGTCGTACTCACCGGCATCATAAACGCGCAACAGTGAGGAATGCTCAAAGTTGCGTATAACCTTCATCTCGTTCAGGAACCTCATGCGTTCGCTCTCAAGTTTGGTGATGGCATGAGGGTTCATCATCTGGATGAGGACATATTCACTTGTATGTAGATGTTCCCCGAGATATACAGTCACAAAATTGGTTTTTGCAAGTTGTTGTATGACTCTGTATTTATCGAAAAGAACGGTTTTTTCAAGTAACTCCATACCCGTCTCCGTAATAGTTTTTTACCTTCAGAATATATTATAACACATATTTTAAAATATTCATAGTAAAAATTTAGATTTTGCTTGACTTTTTTTTCTTCTCGTAGTATATTTCACATTGTACGTGTGATTTCGAGGTGTGGCTCAGTTTGGTAGAGCGCTACGTTCGGGACGTAGAGGTCGTGGGTTCGAATCCCGTCACCTCGATTTATATATTGTTGTTACATTTATCTATTTACTTATCAATATCGTCTTCTTTTACAAAAGTAAAAGGAGAAGATATGAAATTACATGTATTTATTGAAGAGATCAAAGAAAGAGTGTCTGAAGTCTTGGGAGAGGATTACGAGGTCTCTCTTAAGAAAGTCTTGAAGAACAATTCAGTTGAATTCGATTGTCTTATTATCACCCACAGATTCGACAATGTATCTCCAAGTATTTATCTTAACAGTTTTTATCTGGAATATCTGAACGGCGTTCCCATGGAAACTCTGGTCGACGGTGTTATTGCGACATATAAAAACTGTCTGGAACAATTTGACAGAAGCAAATGCTCTTTGATTGACACGGAGCATGCCGAGGAACATATAGTTCTGCGGCTTGTTAACTATGCCAGAAATATCAGGATTCTTGAAGAATGTCCCCATATAAGATGCAAGGATCTGGCTCTTATTTATCATTATATGCTGTCTGATGATAATAGCGACGGATTGGTAAGCGTGAGGATTGACTATTCAAATATGGCTTTCTTCAAGCTGACCGAAGAAAAACTAAAGGAAAAAGCCCTGGAAAATACGGAAAGGTTATTTCCACCCGTTTTTGAAAAAGTAGAGTACCTGATGAAAGAATATTGCAGAAGGATGATGGGAAATGCGTTTACATTTGGGGATGAAAGGTTTGCAGATATGTTCCCGATGTATGTTCTGACCAGTAAAAGCAGGATGAACGGAGCGGTGTGCATGCTGTATAAAGGAATGCTGGAAAGGATAAAGAAGACCTTGGGTAAAGGGTTCTATATCATTCCCAGCTCTATAAACGAAATATTGATCCTGCCGGAATCCTACGGTATGAACCAGGAGGATCTGGCGGAGATGGTACAGAGTGTAAATTACGACATTGTTCCGGAAACGGAAGTCCTCTCAGACAGTGTATATCATTATCCGGATGACGAGTTGCAGTTATTCTGACGGGGTTCCGGATTCGGATGATTCCGAATCTTCCGTAGCGGGATCTACGGCGTTTGTCAGTTTATCCCAGAAGTCCTTTACGGTAGGATCGGAAGCTACTGCGTTGTCTATCTCGGTATATATCGAAGCCTGGAGTTCTTTTAAGTCTTCATCATTATCAAGTTTAGTAAGGATGGCCTGCGTCTCCTCGTCGAAAATACCCGAGAAGATGACGGGCTTTCCATCTTTATAAATGATGTAGAAGGACTCAAGTGAAGGTATCGGCGTATCTACTGTGGTGATGGTAGTGTAGAAAGTACAGTATACAACCAGATCTATGATACCTCCGCCTTGCTTGGTGTAGCACTTGAGGTCTGAATAACCCTTTACGTACTCGGTTTGTGCTGTGATGGTCTCAGCGCTGATATATACAGGGTCCGTAACCAGTGTCTTTAATGTAGCGATATCACCTGCGGCCTTCGCATCAAAATACTGTTCGATGATCTCGTGGACATCCGGATAAATCTCTAAACGAAGGGGATTCGGAGCATCTGAATCGAGCGTGGGCTTGGCTGATGTATCATTTTCCACATCTGTTTTGGAAGAAGTATCGTCCACGGGAGTGGGAACAGCTTCCTCCGTAGGAACGGGTGTTACATCTTCGGGGTCGTCTAAGGTGGGATTTGGAACGTTTTTTATAACTACGGGGTTTTTTATGGGATGACCTGTGGAAAAAGTCAGCATTCCTATGAGCATTATCCCCGTAAACATCGTAAAGATAAATCTCTTAACTATGGGCATATATGATAAACCTCCTGAAAAAGCTATTAGACTTTAGACTCAAATAGTCAAAGTCACCTCGAAAACGCCTTCAGCGTTTCCTCGGTAACAAAACGATGCTCTGATATCTTCTATTTTGTTATAATACCATATATTGAAAATATTATCAACTTATAAAAAAAGCAATAATTGATAATTAATAATTTTGATTTGGGTTGAATATACGGGAGGCATGTGATAGAATCGACGATGGTGTATTAGGGGAGAGTTCCTTTGAGGAGGTTTTTAATGGGGGAGCTTATAGAAATAAAACAGGAACAGGAGCGGGTTATCCTTGTGGCGGTCGAAGAGAGGGAAGACGTCGATGTTGAAGCTTCACTCGATGAACTTGAGGAATTGGCTGAGACTGCGGGAGCGCTGACTGTCGGAAGGCTTATACAGAAAAGAGAAGCTGCTTCACCGGCACTTTATATAGGAAAAGGTAAAGCGGAAGAACTCAAAGAACTGATTGTTCAAAATGATGCGACGGGCATTATCACAGATGATGAGCTTTCACCGGCACAGATGAAAAATCTCGAAGATGTTCTTGATATAAAGATCATGGACAGGACCATGCTCATACTTGATATATTTGCGAAGCATGCAAGTACATCCGAAGGTAAGCTTCAGGTAGAGATGGCCCAGTTAAAATACAGATCTGCCAGACTGGTAGGTATGAGGAAGTCGATGTCCAGAGTCTCCTACGGTATCGGAATGAGAGGACCCGGAGAAAAGAAGCTGGAAGTTGACAGACGTCTTATCAGGGACAGAATATCAAAACTCAGGGAAGAAATAGAAAACGTAGAAAAAAACAGAAGTACCAATCGCGTAAAGAGACAGAAGAACGGAAGTGTGGTAGCGGCTATAGTAGGCTATACCAATGCAGGCAAGTCTACACTGCTGAATAAGCTGACAGGCGCAGACATACTGGCCGCAGACATGCTGTTTGCAACACTTGATCCTACGGTGAGGATACTTGAACTCAATGACGGACAGGAGATACTGCTCACTGATACGGTAGGGTTTATCAGGAAGCTTCCGCATCACCTGATCGAGGCTTTCAGATCCACACTTGAGGAAGCAAAGTACGCAGATATTATTATCCATGTAGTGGATGCTTCAAATCCTAAAGCTTTTGAACAGATGCAGGTGGTATATGATACTTTACGTCGTCTGGGAGTGGGGGATAAACCGGTCATCACACTGTTTAACAAACAGGACCTTCTGACGGAAAAAGAAGTGCTCAAGGATCTTAACAGTGACAAGAGCATAGAGATTTCGGCTAAAACCGGCCAGGGTCTCGATGTTTTAAAAGATGAACTGGAAAAGGTATTACTGGAGAACAAAATTTATTTCGAAAAAGTCATAGATTACTCGAACGCCGGGGTGATACAGATGATAAGAAAAGACGGTACTTTGCTGGAAGAGGAGTATGTGCCGGAAGGAATATCTGTAAAGGCTTACGTTAGCCGGGAACTTTTCGGAAGAATTAAAGATATTTAAGAAACGGGGTATACAAAGTTGAAAAAAAGAAGTATTTTAGGCAAAGTATCACTGATACTGGTAATGTGCCTTCTTTCCTTAAGTCTTACCGCTTGCGGGAAAAAAGACGGAACGGGCGATGACGGAAACACGGAGAACGTCACACCTACCGAAGCCGATAAAGGGAAAGACAGTAATGGGGATAACAAAGATCCAAAAGGTAACAAAGGAGACAAAGAACCTGATTGGGATGACTATCCGAGAACTACAGTGGCACCCACTCCGGAACTTGTAAAAAGCGAAAGCATCAGTAATCTTGCAAAAGAGCAGAATCCGAAGAAAGAGGATGCAACCGGAGAAATCAAGGTAGGCCTTACTTTCTATGCGGACGGTTCGTTTGAGTTTGAGCAGGATAACCGTTTTTATACAAATGATGTAGAACTTACCATTACGGCACCTTCGGGCGCAAAGGTTTATTATACTTTAGACGGTAGGGAGCCTACCCTTGATTCATGGGTATACAGCGAACCTATCAAGTTCCTTACTCTGGGCGGGGATTTCCCGGATGCATATACACTTCGTGCATGCATGATAAATCCTGACGGAACACAGTCAAAGATTGCCGCCAGAAGTTTTCTTGTCGGACGAGGGACAGAGGAGAGATTCTCAAGCCTTGTATTTTTCATAAGCGGAGATCCAGACGATCTGACGGAGTCACCGAACGGTATCATGTACGGTGACAATGCTTTCGAACGCGGGCATGAGTCCGAGAGAGAAGTTTATATCGAGGCTTTTGAAGCAGACGGAACTCCGATCTTTGCACAGTACGGCGGAGTGAGAGTCTACGGAGGATACTCCAGAAATTCGACCATAAAGTCCCTTAAGCTTTTTGCGAGAAAGCTGTATGATGAGGATCACAAGAACTTTAAGATAGATGCATTCCAGACTCCAAAGCTTGGCGAGGATGACGGGGACGTCATCAAGAAGTATGACAAGCTGGTTCTGAGAAATGGAGGAAACGACCTTCAGTTCGGTTTCATCAGAGATGAACTCAGCCAGACGCTGGTAAAGAAGGCAGGGTTTGATACCTACGAAGCCGTAGTTCCGGTAGTAGTTTATCTGAATGGTTCATATTACGCATTCCACTGGCTTCATGAAAACTACTGTGACAAGTATTTTAAGGAGCGTTTCGGTGACGGAGACGGTGAGTTCGTCGTTCTGGAAGGTACTGACCAGGAAAAGGATGACGATGACGAGATACAGGATATAGTGGATGATTATAATGCCCATTACAACAGATTCATCAATTCGGATCTTAAGAACGATGCAGTATACAATGAGCTGTGCAACTACATAGATATCAACAGTTATCTTGACTTCTTTGCATGGAACATTGCCATCAACAACTGGGACTGGCCTAACAACAACTTTAAGTGCTATAAGTATGTGAAGGCCGAGGGTGAAGCTGCACGTGACGGTGTATTTAACGGAAAGTGGAGATTCCTTCCTCATGATATGGACTATACCTATGGTATTTACGATCAGGCAAAGGCCAAGGAGAATTACAACACCCTGCGTGTAGTCATGGATGAGAATAATGAACGTTATTCACCTCTCTTTACAAAGCTTATGGAGAGAGCTGACTGCAGGGCTTACTTTAGAGCAAAGACTCTCGAATTCATCAACGGAGCTTTAAGTGAACAGAGCATAAAGGAAGAGTACGAGAAGCTTCATGAGAGCAGAAGAAAAGAGCTCTTAAAGTATTACGATTTCCTGGAAATCTTAAACCGCAGAGGTGACTGGACCATCTGGACACGTCCTGAGAACTATGCAAACAACGAAAAGCAGATTTATACTTTTGCTGAGAAGCGTGCAGGCTATGTATTAAAGTATATGGACGAGCTGCTTCCCGAACTGGAATAAAAGACAAATGAGCCCCGGTGTGATACCGGGGCTCTGATTTTTTATGATCTGACTTTAGCGCATAAGCACTGTCAATATACTTAATGATATTAGAAGCTGGATGATACAGAACCTGATCACGGTCTGTGTATCGGACCAGCCTTTATTTTTTCTGGCATGATCATGAAGAGGTGTACGGGTATTGGCAAGGATCGTGATCTTCAGGAATCTTTTTAAGAATATTTTTACCAGACCGATTCCGCCATCTACCACGAATACGATACATATAGGAAGGAAGAGGATGGGATCGCCGCATTTCATGGCTGCGATGGCCATAAATACACCGATGGTTCTGGATCCCGCATCGCCCATCAATATGATGCTCGGAGAGGCGTTGAACCAGAGGTAGGCGGAAAGTGCAGCCAGGAATAATATCTCGTATACCATGAAATCAGGTTCGGGAGTGAGCAGAAGGAATGTGAACAGGCTTATGGTGGTGAGAGTTGAACACAGTCCGTCGACACCGTCGGTACAGTTGATCACATTTATGGACATCCAGATAAGTATGGTGGCCAGGATGACATAAACCACATACGGGATTTCGATGGTAATATTCTCCCTGAATATAGCCGACAGGAGTGAAAGGTCTATCGTAGTTGAGTTATGCGCCGCAAATGTGATAGCTACTCCGACAGAGATCAGAAGATCGAGGATTCCTTTTTTATAATCGCTCCATGGGGTCTTTGATGCATCGTCCAGAAAACCTGTCATCATGGCAAACAAAAGGAATACAAGATATACAGAGTATTCTACATCGAAGGGTGCGAACAGAAAACTTAAAACGCAGAAGACGGTAACAAATATGATGCCGGCTCCTCTGGGCTTTCCTTTTGCTTTTTCTGCATTAACCGCAAATGCACGTCCGATATCTCCGGGAAGTTTGCTTTTCAGTTTTGCGGTGAGGATAAAAGTTACAAAAAATACAAGTACCGATATACCGGCTACATATATGCCCGGTATTTTGTCAAATAATAGTGTAAGCATATGAATCTCCATTCATGACATTATATGATTTCATTATCCTGTCTATTTTAACTCATTTGAAAAAAAAAGTACATAAGAAAGAAAAAATATTTTTTTGGGGTTGACTTTTAGGCTGAAATAGCCGATATTAATCATGGAGGGGTATGTCTATGCCCCGGATTTGTATGCCCGGGAATAAAAGATTCACGGTAAGGTTTTTCCGGTTACTTAACGTATGAGACAGAGAAAACAGTGATTATATAGACCTACAGGGTTCTGACAGGAGGCAGGAGTATGGATAAAAAGCGGTTTTTGGGCAAAGCATTGGGAATGTTGTGTGCTTTTGCTGCTTTTGTATTTTTAACCGGCACCTTGGGTGTAAGGGCAGATAATTCGGTCACCATAGCCGAGATAAATTATCAGGCAAGTTATATAAAGGTTCAGCTAAACTCAGGAGATACCGTGCTTCAGATATCCGATGGGAAGCAGAAGAAGTGGGAGACAGTAGTCGCTGAGCCCGAGGGCGGTATAGTGACTATGGATATTTCATGGATTTCCGTTACAAAGGATTATATCCTCTCATTACGAGGGGATTCCAGCACTACTCCCGTAAAGATCACCATACCAAAGCAGGACAAGAATTTTAAGGCGACATACTCGCCCCTGGACGGAATAAAGTTTACCGGAGATAACGGTGCGGATATAGAATGGAAGAAAAAAGACGGAGCAACATGGAAGAGATATCCCAAGGAAAATCCTGCTTCATTCAATAACAAGATAGAGGGAATGATCAATAAGGGTGCCACGCTCATGTTCAGAACCGTAGGTGTAAACGGCAGCGGAACCAACGCCGGAACACGTCCCAGCAAAGAAGTCGGCGTGACTATAAAGGCGAAAACTGCAGCACCCACTGTAAAAATCGACGAATCAAAGATGAGCATTCCGTTCAAGAAGAATACAGAATACAGAGTCTGCGATGAAAACGGTAATGTACAGCCCGGTACCAACTGGATCAATCCGGGTGCGGATGAGGACAAGGCTTTATCGGAGATAGCTTCAGCGGCTATGGTTAACGAGACTACAGGAGAAGCCGGAAAAGATGTATTTTTCCAGTTTAGATTAGCAAAGACAGCTACTACTCAGGTATCAAAGATAGCCACTGTAAAGATACCCGGACAGAAGCCGATGACAGATGCCGAGAAGAACGGCATAAAATTAAAATATGACAGTACATCTACATTGCAGCTTACGATAGAGTCGGCATCTTCAAAAGAAGTTTTTGAATATTGCATCATAACTCATAAGGATCAGCTTGACGGTAAGACCATAGACGGATTAAAGAGCCTCACCTGGAATGGGGTAACTGATGGAAAAGCCATCACCATAAACAAGACACAGGCAGACGAGGGAAGCCTGATCTATGTGAGAAAAAAGGCAAAGGGTAAGCAGGGAGAAGACGGATACGAGCTGCCTTCACCCAGTATCAAGATTGCTGAAGTTAAGTATCCTAAGGAGCTGAGTACACTTTCTACCGATATCGAGTGGAACCAGATTATAGCAGGTGTCGTAAGACCGAATAATTCGGGTTCAGAGGTGGTATTCAGAGCCTACAGTTCTATAGAAGAACCTGTAAGTGCTATAAAGTTTATGTCTTATCCCACTCCGAGCGGTAATGGTATAGAACTGGCGTCGACAGAGTTTGAGTCAACGGTAAGAGCTCTCACTGAGGGTGAAAAGGACAGTTTGAAGTTCACCGAAGAGGAGAAGAAAGATTATAATTATATCGTAGAAACTAAGATAAAGGATACTACGAAGCTTGAAGCTTCCATGGGCCGTACTGCGAAAGAGTATTACATATATTATAAGCAGGGAACCCAGTCAGAGTATAAGGAAAGCTCGGCAGCAGCGGGTGGATTTGCATTATACATTCATCCTTCGTCTGTCATAAGCAACCCTACCGAAACTGATGAGATAAATAATACTGAAGCTCAAAAGACAGTAAAGGTAACCGGAGATCAGGGTAAGTATGAGACCCAGTTCACCAGAGTATATAACTCAAATAAGTTGTATACCGGATCTAACGATCCGTCAAAGTGCGATCCTCATGTGTTCAGCTTCGTAGTAGAACTCGGTGTGAATAACACTTTGGTTAGCGAAGAACAGGGTACTGTAACGGATGTGCCCAGAGATATAGAAAAGATAGTATACGACGGCATTACCTATGAAAAGGGTTCGGCATTTGGACCGGGCAAGGCGTTCGTAGTTAACAAATGGCCTTATAAAGAAAATGAAAAGGATAAACTTAAGCTTATAGTAACCGTTGATACACATCAGATAGAACAGAACTCTTCGATAATACCCAAGGATGAATTAAAGTCCATGGATATCTATCTGACCGGCGGAGAAGTGATAAAGGATCAGATCAAGCTCGAATTTATAAAGACGGCTTATGTAGTGGCAAAAGATGGGGACACCACTCCTTCAAACCAGTCGGAATACATCTTTGATGAGATAGATACCACTTCGTCAACAGATGATACTTTTGCTGAAATTTATGTATATGTAAAACCTACACAGACAAGTGAAGAGCTGTCGATCACTTCGGTACAGATGGATGGACATTCGGTATGCAAAAAGCTGTCGAGAAACGGTAATTATTTTAAGGTGACTCTTTCTAAGACCCTGTTAAATAATGTTATAAAGACAATGGCAGCGGGAGTTACCCAAACAGAATATATAAAATTTGTATTTGATAACGGTTTTGAATTAAACGAAGGATACAAGATTGTGATCAATAAGCAGGCCGTTACACCATAATCTTTACTGTAAAAAACATAGGAGGGACATAGAGCAATGAAGAATAGAGAGATAAGTAAATTATTCAGATATGTTCTGGTATTGTGTGCAGCTCTTATATCCTGTATGGTTCTTACGGGAAACACCGGGATCAAAGCAGCGGACCCTGCGGCTCAACGTGTGTCGATCGGCGATGTTGACTATGACGGCCTGACCTTAAAGTTATATAAGAATGGCAACAAAATCCTGTACTTCTCGGCAGATGAGAAAAAAACATGGACCGAGGTCGAAGGAGAGAGCGGTAAAGATGATAAAAACCGCGACTACATCGAGATGGATTTTTCATGGGTGAACTCGAAAAAAGATATTACAGTATCTTTCAAAGGCGATGTTGAGACTACCGAACTTGATGTAACATTTCCTAAAATGAACACTACATTTAAGCCTGTCTTAAACAAAGGTACCATAGATATCGAATTCTCGGGTGTTGACAATGCCACTGCTTTTATGTGGAGAAAAGCGTCTGATTATAACTGGACAACAGTAACTTTGAATAAAAGCGATGCGGCCTATGCGGCATTTTTAAAGAAACTTAACGAATTCCGTTTCAAAGGTTGCAAGATAGTGCTTAGAACCGCACAGGTGGTAGGAACCGATGCAGATAACATGGGTCAGAGAATGAGCAAAGAAGTCACTGTTTCTATCCCTAAGATGGCAAATGCTCCGACCATCAAGGTAAATGTCAAGAAGTTGACATTAAATACCAAAGAGTCGCAGGAATACTACGATGAGGCCAAAGGCGAATGGGTACAGTGCCGGAAGAACATGCTGGTATCCGATATAGCTCCGAAGACCATGTATGCCGGAAGCACTGAAGGTAAAAGTGTCAGCATAAAAATCAGGACTGCAGCTACAGAAAAGAAGGGATATTCAAAGACCTTCATACTGATGATACCCGGTCAGACAAAGGCACCCGATTTTACGGACGGCGGTCATGTAAAAGCAGCATTTGATAATACCGACCTGCTTATTACATTTATGAAAGCATCTGCTACCGCTCCTATAGAATACTGTATAGTAAAAGAAGGAGAGACTTTTGACCAGGCAACCGCAAAATGGAAGACTGTGAAAAAGGCGGGCAAGGTCGTAAAACTCAATGAGAAAACCGCTCCTGCCGGAAGTAAGATTTATATCAGGTTTGCCGGCACTACTGCTAATGAAAAGAAGAACATTGCACTTGCACTTCCTTCTTACTATTCCGAATATACCGTCGGAACATATCCTGTAAAGCAGGAGGAAAAGAAGACCGAGAAAAGCAAGAGTGAAACCACAAAGAAAAGCTAAAGTTTCATAAAGACTAAAGATAAAAAAATTCCCGGGCCGTGTGGTCCGGGAATTAAGTTTTTAAGATTAGTTGAATGCATCCTTTATATCTTCAGCGGCATCCTCAACAGCTTCCTTAGCGTCATCGAGAGCGTCCTTTGCATCGTCGGGATTGATCTTGATGTACTCGGGGGAGTTCTCATCCTCTTCCTCGTCATCATCCAAGTCGAAATCGTCGATATCATCATCGAAATCGTCATCCTCGGTATCCTTGCCAACAAACTTCTTGTATGCGCAATAAGCACCGAATCCGGCAGCAGCAACTCCGGCAACACCTACAACAAACTTTAAAAACTTTTTCATTAGTATTCTCCTTTCAAATAACCCCACATTACTTCATGGGAATCTCATCATTCTCTATTATATGATGTATTTCGCAAAAAGTAAAGTTAAAAATTTATGAAACAATATTTTATTCAACTTTTTTTAATTTTGCAAAAGAAGCCAGCATTTTCTTGGTACCTGCGGGGAAATCTACCGTCACCTCAAAGTCAGAAGATCCTTTTTCGATGTTTTTTACGGTACCCACACCAAATTTGATGTGTTTTACCTTGTCGCCCACGGTGTATCCCAGTTCACCTTCGGTAGAAGCTATGGCGTTGATGCCTTTGGAAGGAAGAGAAGCGTAAGGGTTGTCGTTCAGTGTGATATTGTTTTTCTTGTATCCGGCATCTTTTTCACGGTATGCACGGCTGTGTTCGGATGTCTCTTTGGGTTTGTTTGTCTCCATATTGTTATATCCGGAAAACTTGCTTACGTTCCGGTTCCTTTCTATAAAATTTTTGAAGCTGGTATTGCCGCTTAATGTATTGGTCCTTCCGATATCACCTTTTTTGGTCAGAAGGTGTCTCGGAATCTCCTTGACAAATCGTGAGATTGAATTGAATGCCATGTTACCGTGCATCATTCTAGTGGTGGCGGCACTGAGGTAAAGCCGTTTTCTCGCACGAGTGATGCCTACGTAGCAGAGCCTTCGTTCCTCGGCTATTTCTTCTTCGGGGTCATCAGCATTTAGTGACATAGAACCCGGGAATACATTTTCTTCCATGCCGACCAGGAAAACATTATCGAATTCCAGGCCTTTTGCCGAATGGATGGTCATGAGTACGACCATGTCGGTATTTTCAGAATAACTGTCGATATCCCCGACAAGCGCCACATCCTCCAGGAAACCGGAGAGCGAAGACGGTTCATCACCGTTTTCTGATGCTGCTTCATATTCAGCCAGTTTGTTTACAAGTTCGCCGATATTCTCTTTACGGTCCTCTATTTTTTCGTCGGAATCGTCGTCTTCCAGATACTCGAAATATTCAATATCCTCTATCAGTTCGTTTAACAGGTCGACCAGTGAGGAAGTATTTTGGAGCTTGTTCTTATAGGCTTCGATGAGACTGACGAATTTGGTGATGCCACCGACCGCACGTCCGACACCGAGGCTTTTCTGAAGGAAGGGATCCTCGCTTATTCTTAACAGCACATCGTAGAGACTCTGCTCATTGTCTTCGGCGTAGTTTGACAGCTTTTCTATACTTGTGGCACCGATGCTTCTTTTGGGTACATTCAGTATTCTTCTTACAGAGATATCGTCGCTGTGAGAGGCTATCACCCTCAGGTATGCCAGCATGTCTTTTATTTCTTTTCTCTGATAGAAATTGATGCTGCCTATGATCCTGTAGGGAATGTTGCGGAGTACCAGACGCTCTTCAAACATACGGGACTGGGCGTTGGTACGGTAAAGAATTGCAAAATCCTTGTACTCTGCATTCCCTTCGCGCACTTCCGAATATATGGTGTTTATGATATCGGCAGCTTCGTCCCTGTCACTCGGATAGCATGTGAAGGAGACGGGAGTGCCCTGCTCGTTGTCTGTCCAGAGGGTTTTGTCCTTGCGGGCTCTGTTGTTATGGATGACTTCGTTGGCTGTGTCGAGTATGGCTTTTGTTGAACGGTAGTTCTGCTCCAGCCTTATGACTTTGGCGTCGGGGTAGTTTTCTTCAAAATCAAGGATATTCCTGATATTTGCACCTCTGAACTTGTATATGGACTGATCGTCATCACCTACGACACACAGGTTATGCTCGATATCCCCGTATTCGTTTGTATGTTCTGCCAGAAGCCTTATAAGCTCAAACTGAGCGGTGTTGGTATCCTGATACTCGTCAACCAGTATGAAACGGAACCTGTTCCTGTAGTATTCCAAAGTCTCGGGAGAAATCCTGAAAAGCTGTACCGTTTTCATTATCAGGTCATCAAAATCGAGAGCGTTGTTGGCTTTCAGTCTCTTCTGATATTCATTGTAGGCTTTACCGTACAGGAGATAGTCGTGGTCTCCGCCTGCCCGTTCTATGAACATATCGGGATCTATCAATTCGTCTTTTGCGCTTGATATAACATTCAGGAAGGTCTTATCCTTATACTTTTTCGGATCAAGGTTCATTCCTTTTATGATATCCTTCATCAGGGACTTCTGGTCGTCTCTGTCATATATTATGAAATCACGGTCAAACCCGAGCTTTTCTATAAAACGCCGCAGTATTTTTACGCAGGTGGAATGGAATGTGCTGGCCCACACGTTTTCGGAACCGGCTCCGACGATGTTGCCTATTCGTTCTTTCATCTCGCCGGCAGCTTTATTTGTGAAAGTTACGGCAAGTATCTGGTAAGGGTTTACGCCGCATTCCGATATCAGATAAGCTATACGGTGGGTAAGAACCCTGGTCTTGCCTGAACCGGCGCCTGCCAAGATCAGCAGGGGACCGTTTACATACTGTACCGCTTCGGCCTGCATATCGTTCAGACCGTCCAATATATTACTCATATATTAAGTGTTCTCCTCAAAAACTTAGCACTGTTTATTGTAAAAAAGGTTGATAATTGTATATATTCCCGAAAAATAAGTACAAAAAAGGGAGGGACAGTTAAAACGGCTGTCCACTCACCGTACTCATAATACACTTTTTTACTGTTTTTGTCAAATTATTTTAAAAAATACTGGAAATTTACGAAAAAGTATGATAAACTATATCTTGTCAGATTCATACCATATGTTATGCGTGTTGAATCATAAATTAACGTTTCGAAAGGATGTGGAGATTATGTTTAAGTGCAAGGAGTTTACAGACAAGTCCAAGAAGAAGATCGGCGACCTGATCTCTGAATCAAAGATCGGCGAGATCCTGAAGAAGAAGGAAGATGAGAAGCTTGAGAAGAAAAAGAATAAAGCCATCATCGTTCTCTGCGTTATCGCAGCAGTAGCAGCAGTAGCTGTTATCGTTTACTTCATCTACAAACTCGTAAAGCCCGATTATCTTAAGGACTATGAGGAAGACGATGATTTTGATGATTTTGAGGACATTGACGATCTGGATGATTTCGATGACCTTGATACAGATGAGAAGAAAGAGGAGTCCGCAGAGAGCTGATACTCGAAGCGAGAGGTGATATAAATGGCCGGATCAGGAGAGAAGAATATTAGTCAGGCTATGACTAAGAGTTTGAAACAGATGCTGCATGAAGATAATGCGTATATGGTTTCTATCTTGAAGAAGATGAAGTCCACGACGTATGTGCAGCCCGGAGAGGTGCCGAATATCGATCTGTATATGGATCAGGTTACCAAATTTATGGATGAGCATCTTGAGAGCTCGAAGCGACGCAGCGATGACAAGCTTCTCACCAAGACCATGATCAACAACTACACCAAGAATAACCTTCTCCCTTCTCCAAACAAGAAGAAGTATACGAAAGACCATATGTATACGATGCTTTTCATATACTATCTGAAAAACGTTATGCCGATGGATGATACCCAGAGTGTTCTTCAGCCTCTGACCGATATGTTTTTCGGCGAAAACGGTTCGATAGATATGGAAGCCATATATAGCGAGATATTCGATATAGAATATGGTCAGTCGTATTCGATCACCAGAGATGTTGTCAGGAAGTACAACAAATCAAAGGAAAGCTTCTCGGAAGTCGAGGACGTAAAGGAGAGGGATTTCCTTCAGGCCTTCACTTTTATAGCGATGCTGTGTTTCGATGTATATATGAAGAAGACCATGATCGAGAAGATCATAGACGATAACTTCTCTATTTCGTCGGGCAAAAACAGTGAATCCTGTGAAAAGGAACAGGAAAGCAAACCCTCTGGTAAATCAAAAAAGAAATAAGCGGAAACTGTAAAGTTTTTCGTAATATTTACCGATAATATAATTGGTGAATTGTAAGCAAACGGGTTTACTGTGCTTTAAAGCACCGTAAACCTTTGTTTTTATATATGAGAGGTATACTATGAGGAAAAGATTAAGTAAAATAATAATATTCCTATCTCTGGCGGTATTAATTTCCGCATCGTTTGGCATATACAGAGCTACGGCTGCCGATGAGTATACATTTACGTTTTATCTGGGCGGTGACAAGGATGTTGAGAACGGCGGAGTTGTCAACTACTCACAGCTGAGTAAAAACATAGATGATGTCATCGACGGACTCGAAGACCAGACCATCAGACTTTTCCTCAGAAGTAATAATCCTCTGCCGGAAGGCATCACTGTTGACTGGGAAGTAGTAGACAGCAAGATTATTACCATAAAAGAAACGGATGCCGCTACCATGAGCTGTACCCTGAATATCATGGGTCCCGGATATTCAGGTCTGTTTGCGAATATTACCACACCCGATAAAAAGGTGTATTCTGCTTATTGTACTATATATGTACCTCTTGAATGGTCGGATAATGAAGCTACGAGGAACCTTGTAGCCAACAATATTTTTGCGAAGGATAATGCTGATAAATACGGTCTGATTTTTGCGCACGACGAGGATTCCGACAGCAAGAACAAGGTAAATAACTATACGGTTCAGCTGTATACTCCCGATTCCACCGATCATCCGAACCGTTACCATTACTTAAGAAAACTAAAATATATCACATACAGTTATAAGGAAGACAATCCGGATACTCCGGATGTCAACGAGTATGCATTACCCAGCGTTCCGAGTGATGTAACAGCAGAGGAACTCGGAAGCTGTGTGGCCGCTATCGAGTGGTTCAGTTCCAACACTGACGTAGCGGAAGTTGACTCAAAATCAGGTATAGTCACGGCTAAATCCGCCGGATTCACTACGATTACTGCAGCTACCACCACTTCGGAGAAAAATGACGATCCGAAGTCAGGTTCGATGATATCCTATGATGTAGTCGTAGTTCCCGAAGCCAGCGTCAGTGGCATAGAACCCAATAAACACTGTAGTATAGAGGATCCCGAGGCCATAGCCAAAAACATGTCGGCTGTGACACTTATCACCAATGCACGTCTTGCAAATACCCTAGAATGGCGTGTGTTCAGAGGTGACGTAATCTCGGCGAATACCGATATCACAAAGGACTTAAAAGACGATATCTCCGTAAGTGATACGGACGGAACGATGACCCTGAACAATCTGAAGGCCGGTGTATATACGATCACCGCAGTTCAGATAAAAAACAAGGAAAAGGCCACGACCACACCTACATATGATGTTGTGACCACAAATATCAATTTTATTTCCTATCATGTTATCGTACCTATACAGTTCCCACCTTCGGATATAATACTGAGCTATTATAACCAGAACATTTACGATTCGTTTGACCTTCTCGCTAACTCGAATCTGCCACAGGGACTTTTCAGATTTACTTCCAAGGATACGAATATAGCCAAAGTAGGACCGGAGAACGGTATGATCGATGCGACCGGAGAAGGAACCACACAGGTGACCATCTCCTTGCAGGATCCCGATAAATTTAAAACACTGTACGGTTCCTATTATGATAAAGTAGATAAAGTAAATTATGACCTGAACGTAAAAGAAGACAAGATAGTCAATGTCAGCGTTTTTGACGGTATAGCGATAAACTCCTCGAACGCCACCATGACACTGGGTTCCACTCTGCAGCTGTCTCTTACGGCACCGAGCCCCTATGAGGGTAAGGTTTACTGGGAGACCACCGACAAATCGATAGCATCGGTTGATGATTCGGGTCTGGTTACGGCAAACAAGGTCGGCGAAGCAGTTATCACCGCCAGAATAGTTGTAGGAAGCGGTGTATCGAAGAGAGCGCAGTGTAAGGTAAAAGTAGTTACCACCATCAATTCCATAAAGCTGGTGGCAAATTCAGACGTGGTATCGGTGGATGAAAACCTCACCATCACAGCAGAGATCACGCCCAAGCTGAATGATGTGGCACTCAAGTGGACATCTTCGGATATGAAGGTAGCTACCATAGTAGATCAGAGTGCGCTTTCCGTAACCATCAAAGGTCTGAAACAGGGTACTACGGTCATCACAGCTGTCAACCCCGATAACGGTGTGGTCGGAACCATGATGATAAAGGTTACATCCGCCATAGAGAAGATAGAACTGTCTGACACGGAAGTAGTCATATCGAAATCCGCGGGATTTTATCAGCTGTACGCAAAATGTACACCGGAACTCCCCGAAAATGAGAAGCTTACCTGGACCAGTACGGATACTAAAGTCATAACCGTAGATCAGAATGGTAAAGTATCCATAGTAAAACCCGGTAATGCTATTATAAACGTAGTAACAGAAAACGGTAAGATGGCCACATGTAAGTTCACCATACTTCAGGGTATGGAGGCTATCCAGCTCGATGAGACAAACCTTGTCATGTATGTCGGTGATACATACAGAATGACATATACGGTAAAGCCTGCCACGACGTCGGACCCGACTCTTAAGTGGACCAGTAACGATCCAAAGATTGTTACTGTTGACAACACGGGATTCTTTACCGCGAAGAATACGGGTTCAACCATAGTTACCGTTCAGGCGATGGACGGATCGGGTATATTTACCACGTGTACGGTTACCGTATACAGGAATGCATCGGATATCAAGGTCGATGTTACCTCACTGACTTTGAATGTAGGAGAGTCATATCAGCTGAATGCTATCCCGAATCCTGCGGATTCCACGGATACACTTTTGTATGAATCAAGTAATACCAAAGTAGCGACAGTATCTGTTACAGGTAAGATCACTGCAAAGAGCAAGGGAAGCTGTATCGTGTTTGTCAGAACCGATGCCGGAGCTTCAAACTATGTAAATGTTACTGTCACCCAGCAGGTTACGGGCATAAAGGTCACGCCTGCCAGTGCCGAGATCTATGTCGGGGAATCCATGGAACTGACCGTGGATATCACGCCGAAAAATGCATCGGACAAAGAGGTGACGTGGGTAAGTAATGATAAATCCGTATGTACGGTAGATGAAAACGGTAAGATCACCGGTGTGTCCGGTGGTTCGACCATAGTAAAATGTACTTCCCTCGACGGTGATTTTATGTCCTTCTGTTTTGTAAACGTTACGGAAAAAGTAACGCTTATAACAGTGGAGGAAAGCGCAGAGGTCGGCGTAGGAAAAAAATTAAAGCTCAACGCCACAGTATCGGGGCAGAAGGCCACCAATAAAGATGTAAAATGGGCGAGCAGCAATAAAAAAGTATGTAAGGTATCAAAGAAGGGTGTTATAAAGGGTGTAAAATCAGGTACCTGTACCATCCGTGTAAAGGCTGCGGACGGCAGCGGAGTATATGCGGACTGTGAAGTAAGAGTCATAAAAGCTACAGACTCCATATCACTCTCTGCCACATATGTGGAGCTGATCCAGGGCAGGAGCATTAAACTAAAGGCTACCACGAATCCGAAGAAGGTAACATATGCTCCGGTATGGAGTACGGACAACGATAACGTGGCTATAGTCAGCAAAAAAGGAAAGGTTACGGCACTTAAACCCGGTGACTGTGTCATCAAATGTACCTCGGGAGACAATTCAGAAGTATATGCTGTATGTTATGTGCATGTTACGGCACCGGTAAATATTTCGAGCATCAACTTCTCTGAGGAAGCCATGGTAATGGTGGCAGGAGAGCAGCTGTCGGTACAGTATTCCGTAACGCCTTCGAACTATACAGAATCCTTCAGCTGGGCATCAGATAATCCTGCCATAGCATCTGTGGACCAGAACGGCAAGGTTACAGCCAGAAAGATAGGAACGGCGAGAGTAACGGCTCTGTCCAAGTCGGGCAAGAAAGCTACGATAGAGGTATATGTAGTCGGGATCAGCAAGACCAAGATTACGCTTCATCAGTATGAAAGCACGAAGATCAATCTGCAGCTCGACGGTGTCGGAGCAGGCAAGATAGATGTGAGATGGGATACTGACAACCAGAGTATCGCCGAGATAGCAAACGGTAAAGTAACAGGCAAAGCACTCGGTACCACCACCGTATATGCTATAGTAAACGGAAGGTATCTGGCATGTACCGTTAAAGTCATAAAGAATTAGACAGCTTAAGAAGCATCCGGACGATGGATAATTTATTTAGCTGATTAGAAAATTTTAGGGGACGGTTCAGTGATGTGAACCGTCCCCTTGTTGTTATTTTATTCTGCAAAATACTTGTTATAAAAATCATCTACCAGACTGTCCACATAGTCTTCGTCAAGTTTTCCGAAGCATCTCTCGATGGCGGTCTTCATGGCAGCGGTTCTGTCGAGATAAAGTATCTCTTCACTGGTACCGTCTTCTCCTGAGAGCCTGCCTTCAGTCATGATGCTTGCATGGCTCTCAATCCATTCATTGAGCTCTTTGGTGAGCTTCTCCTCATCGGCCGAATTGGAACTGGCTTTTTTTGAACGCTTAAATGAACCAATGCCTACACCTATGCTCGCTATGGAAAGAGCACCGAGAACACCCAGTGTCATATAGTTCTGATACAGAAGTTCCATGACTCCGAAAAGGTTCAGTAAGGTAAAGACAAGCATTGCGACGCCTACAATGGTGAAGGTATATCCTGTGGATTTATATTCGTTCGCTTTTTCGGCCTGGGATTCATAGACGCCTGCAGGCTTGTATGCCTGTTGTTTAACAAATGTGGCAAATTGCTGCTTTAACTCTTCCTCGGATACGCCCGCTGCTTTCAGCTTTTCAAGGTCTTCAAGACTGTTTATCTGTATGGAATTCCTGATTTCTCCGTTTTCGTCAGTGTCGAGTTCAACTTTTAGCTTATCATCCCTCTCTTTGGGAGCTATGTTTGAACTTTCAACGGAAAGAAATGCCTTGTATTCAACAGTCGCTTTTTTAGCGTTATCTTCGTCAACAAGTATGGCATATGCTTTATCTTCGGGGATAAATTTCGATTCGGATTCAATCCCCTGGAATTTCAGATAGTCCATGAACTTGGCTACAGCGGCTTCGTTCTGTATGTAGCAGAGTTCTACTTTTTCTTTTGTTTCATCAAGAGCGGCTACAAGTTTGGCCTTACAGTCGGCACATACCGTTATTCCCTCTCGGTATTCTGTTTTACAGTTGGGACACCATGGCATGGCGTATAATCCTCGCTTTCTCGGTTTTTAGACTTTTTACCTTAACTAATGACGGATTGCTTCTTTTCGGTGTTTGGGCGGTAAAAAGTCTTAAATCCTTTTCGAGCAAGCTCGAACGGTTTTTAGTCTTTTTACCTTAGTATCATAATATATTTTACGGGATTTTTCAATATAAAAATAAAATTCTATTTGAAATATCGTCTTTTTATGGTAAGATAAATAAAATGCTTTTCCGACCGGGAAGGCAGTATGTAAAGTTACTGACAAAGTCGTTGCTAATATAACAAAACAGAAGATATCCCCCACCTCTTAGCGTAGCGAAGGTGGGGGGAGATCTTCGTTTCAGGCGGAGTTCAAGCCCCGACTGAAATGAGATGCGAAGCATCGTTTTGTTACCGAGGAAACGCTGAAGGCGTTTTCGAGGTGACTTTGACGAAAAATTTAGAAAAAGGATATTATATAAGAAAACTTGCTTTATCTGACGAGATACTGATGAGTGTGGACAAATCCGCACGTTACATAGGACATGAAGTAAATGCTCTCTGGAAGGACCCGGATACGGTGGACATACGCTTCTGCATGTGTTTCCTCGATGTGTATGAAGTCGGCATGTCTCACATAGGAATACAGATCTTTTACGAGATGTTTAACAGAAGACCCGATA